>NZ_JBQHVU010000010.1:0-87364 GCF_052064335.1 Candidatus Weimeria sp. HCP3S3_B5
CCCGTCCATTAAGGACATAAGATCCCTTGTAGACGACGAGGTAGATAGGGCAGAGGTGTAAGCATGGCAACATGTTCAGCTGACTGTCACTAATAGATCGAAGGCTTGATCGAAGGTTTATTCTGTATGAAGTTTTGAAGGTACTTGTTTACAAGCAGGAGTTAGGAATCAGTAATTTCCAGCAAGGGATAGGCTCACTAAACCCTATTCCAATGCTCTTAGCCCCTTCATAAGGCCTGGTGGCTCAGTTGGTTAGAGCGCCGCCCTGTCACGGCGGAGGTCGAGGGTTCGAACCCCTCTCAGGTCGTTGTCTTTATGACAAATGGGATCTTAGCTCAGCTGGGAGAGCATCTGCCTTACAAGCAGAGGGTCATAGGTTCGAGCCCTATAGGTCCCACTCATTCAGTGATAACTGAATAAGCCGATGTGGCTCAATTGGCAGAGCAGCTGATTTGTAATCAGCAGGTTAACGGTTCGAGTCCGCTCATCGGCTTTTTTGTTCTTTTTATAAGGACAAGATGGATGGTTTCCCGAGTGGCCAAAGGGGACAGACTGTAAATCTGCTGCAATTTGCTTCGGTGGTTCGAATCCACCACCATCCATATTTTTTAATATCGCGGGGTGGAGCAGTCTGGAAGCTCGCCGGGCTCATAACCCGGAGGTCACAGGTTCAAATCCTGTCCCCGCAACTCAGTAAAAGCCCTGGGTTTTATCTGACCTGGTGCTTTTTTTATAGATATTTGCCCAGTTAGCTCAGTTGGTAGAGCAGAGGACTGAAAATCCTCGTGTCTCTGGTTCGATTCCGGAACTGGGCAGGAATTGATTAAGGATCCTGGAACAGTATTGTTCTGGGATTTTTTGTTTTCAGGGGTTAGGGATTAGCGGTTAGGAACTTATACTTATAATATTAAATAAAAATTGAAACTCTTCTAATAAATAAACGCTATAATAACACTTTATCTGTAAAAAATCTCCTGAAATTTGAAACCAAATGGAATATTCTCTGGAATTGCTGTTATACTATAGATAGTCTAAAGCAAACAGTGAGAGGCGCACTGGTTGCAGTTGTAGTTATCGCAAAATCAAAAGGGAGAAAGGAGTGCAGAGCAGTTGTTAAGCAGATTCAAACGCATGTCAGCAGTCATACTGTTGACGGTGCTTGCTCTGTCAGCTACTTTCGCGCCGGTTGGAACCAGAGTCTACGCAGCAGATTACACCAAGACTGAGAAGAGAATTGCTTATTCTCTTGCTAAGTATGTAGTAGATGATCTGAAGCGGCCTAACTCCTTTCAGATACTTACTATCGAGAAGGGAAAGATGACAGTCTCTACGAAGGGTTTGAAGGATTATGTTGATTCTCCATACTGGAGGTATGAGTACCGGGTCAAGTATCAGGCAAAGAATTCCAAGGGTGACTATGGTAAGGGCTGGGTGTATTTTACATCTGACCTGAAAATCTGGCAGCCGGATAAGTACAAGTACTATAAGGCTGTTGATGATGATTCAGCGGACACAGTAGATAAGGATATGATCGAAAACGTATCCAGGCTGACGAGCGAGTACTATAAGGACTTATAATGATAGCAGGGTATCATTAGACGAATTAATTCATGAAGGTTCCGGCGGGATGATGATCCTGCCGGGCTTTTTTGTTCTAAAAGCTCTTGCAAGTTTAGTTGAATCGTATTACAATAGATAGGCATTGAAAAAGGAGTTCTTATGGTTTTATGATAGGACGAGAGAGGGAATTAGAGGCCTTAGGAGCCTTCTATGATAATAAAGATACGAATATCCTGACTGTACTCGGCCGTAGTGGAATGGGAAAGACAACTCTACTCAGGGAGTTTTCAAGAAATAAGCAATGTCTTTATTTTACCGCTTACTCTACCACAGATAAGCATCAGAGAGCATTATTTGCCAAGGCAGCCGGAATCCTTGCAGATCCGTCACAGGAAGTGCCGACACTTGAGGAAATCCTGGATAAGGTTACAGAGATGTCAAGAGAGGGCAGGGTTGTCCTGGTGATTGATCACTATTGTGATTTCGCAAGGACCTCGGACTGCTATAATAAGGTCCTTCATCAGTTTATGTCAGAAAAATGGGAAAAGGGTCGGGTAAAGCTTATCCTTTGCGATTCCTCATATCTTCAGATGGAAAAGCTTGTAAGCTCACCGAAATCCATATGGAAGGACATGGAGCTGATCTCGGTAGAGCTTTCACAGCTGTCTTTTACAGATTCAGCGGAGTTTCTGGGCAGGATAGACCCGTTGGAGTCAGCAGAGATATATGGCATTACCGGAGGCATCCCGGTGCTTCTTGAGATAGCAAAGCGGGAGTTCGCCAGGGAAGCTGACCACAGAGAGGCGATCTGGAATACGATCGAGAAGATTTTTCTTTCAAGGTTCTTCGGTTTCAAGGGATCGGCTGAGGCCATACTTGATAAGGAACTTAGGGAAAAGGCTTATTACGACAGGCTTTTATACTCGCTGGCCAATGGATGCCAGAGAGTAAACCAGCTTTCAGTAAAGCTTGGGAGACCAAAGGACGTAGTAGTTCCCTACCTTTCGACACTTGCCAAGCTTGGACTGGTAAAGAAGGAAAACCCGGTCACAGAGCCGAATAACAGACGTAAGACCAGGTATTCACTTGTTTCGGATCATGACAGATTCTATTACCAGCTGATAGTAGCCAGATATGACGAGTACAGCATAGAGGATACAGCCGCGATAAGAGAATATTGTAAGGAGCACAGGGATGAATTCATGAAGCCGGTCTTTACCAGGATCTGCCGCGAATATCTGATGTGGCAGTCAGATCAGAACAGGCTGCCGTTTATAATAACAAATGTAGGCAACTGGTGGGAAAATGACGAGACCACAGGAAAAAGCATAGATTTCGATCTGATGGCAACAGGAGAGGCAGAGGGGAAAAGCGCCTATGCATTTGGAAGGTGCTTCTTCCAGGAAAAAGAGGTCGATATGCTCGATGTAAAGGAGCTTATTGATCTTACGAAAAAGATACATAATAAGGTCACAACCTTTTATCTGTTCTTCTCAGTATCAGGATTTGCGGAAAATGTTCGTACTGTTTCTCAAACAATCCGCAATATTATGCTGATAGATCTGAAAGATATGATATAATGACAGAGGTTTTGCATAAGAAAGGAAAAGTAATGACTGACCATGAACTGAGAATCAAGGCCAACGAGGTGAGAAAGGGCATAATAGAAGGTGTCTACAATGCAGCAAGCGGCCATCCGGGTGGCTCTCTTTCTGCGGCAGATCTGATCACCTATCTGTATTTCGAGGAGATGAATATAGATCCGAAGGATCCGGATAAGGAGGACAGGGACAGATTTGTACTCTCCAAAGGACATAATGCACCTGCGCTTTATGCAGCTCTGGCGCTCAGAGGTTATTTTCCGGTAGAGGACTTAAAGACCTTAAGGCACGTCGGATCATATCTGCAGGGACATCCATGCATGCAGGATACGCCAGGTGTGGACGCATCGAGCGGATCACTTGGACAGGGGATCTCAGTAGCAGTAGGAATGGCTCTTGCCGCCAGGATGGATAATGCAGCATACAGGGTTTATACCCTGCTCGGAGACGGAGAGATCCAGGAGGGACAGGTCTGGGAGGCAGCAATGTTTGCCGGCTCAAGGAAGCTTGATGATCTCTGTGTGATAGTGGATAATAACGGGCTGCAGATAGATGGAGCGGTCGACGAGGTGAATTCGCCATATCCAATAGCAGAAAAGTTCAAGGCTTTTAACTTTTATACAATAGAGCTTGCCGACGGCAATGATATGAGTGCCATAAGAGAAGCCTTCAATGAGGCTCGCCAGGTAAAGGGAAAACCGGTAGCGATCATAATGAAGACCATAAAGGGTAAGGGAGTCTCATACATGGAGAATCAGGCAGGCTGGCATGGGAAGGCCCCTAACCGTGAGCAGTATGAACAGGCAATGGAAGAGCTAACAAAGGCAGGTGAAGCATTATGTCAGAAATAAAAAAGATCGCTACAAGACAGAGCTACGGCGAGGAGCTGGTAGAGCTCGGAAAAGAGCATAAGGATCTGGTTGTACTTGATGCTGACCTTGCTGAAGCCACCAAGACAGCAATTTTCAAAAAGGCATTTCCGGACAGACATATCGACTGCGGGATCCAGGAGGCTGATATGGTAGGCATAGCAGCCGGACTAGCTTCGTGTGGTAAGGTGCCATTCTGCTCTACATTCGCAATGTTTGCAGCAGGAAGAGCCTATGAGCAGGTCAGAAATTCGGTAGGATATCCGCATCTCAATGTAAAGATCGGAGCAACCCATGCCGGAATATCCGTCGGCGAGGATGGAGCAACCCATCAGTGCCTTGAGGATATCGCTCTTATGAGAGTGATACCAGGCATGGTAGTGATAAATCCGGCAGATGATGTCGAGGCCAGAGCAGCAGTACGTGCAGCCTATCAGTACGAAGGACCGGTATATCTGAGGTTTGGAAGGCTGGCAGTGCCAGTGATAAACGACAGACCGGATTATCATTTCGAGATCGGAAAGGGCTATGTGGTAGCAGAGGGCTCAGATGTGACGATCTTTGCAACTGGACTTGAGGTCGATGCAGCAATGACTGCAAGGGAGATCCTTTCAAGGGATGGGATCGACGCAGAGGTAGTAAATATCCATACGATAAAGCCGATTGACAAGGACCTTATAGTAAAAGAGGCGGAGAAGACGGGAAGGGTAGTGACAGTAGAGGAGCATTCAGTGATCGGAGGCTTCGGATCCGCGGTCTGTGAGGTGCTTTCGGAGAACAGTCCGCTTCCGGTAAAGAGAATAGGAGTATATGATACATTCGGAGAGTCGGGTCCGGCAGTAGAGCTTCTGCATAAGTACAGACTCGATGGAGAGGGTATTGCTGAACAGGTAAGAACTTACCTTAAATAACAGGTGTCTATGAGCAGAAGGAAGAAAAAAAGAAGAAGCAGAGCGTGGGGCTTTCTCTGGTTTCAGCTGGTCGTACTCGGACTTATCATTGCCGCAGTAGGAGTCTACTACGGCAGCGGATTCGGATCAAAGGTGAGCCGGCTGAAAAATGAGGCCCAGTATCTCGTGGACAATTCAACAAAGGAAACCTTCCGGACGGATGAAACAGGCGTGGCCTATGACTCGGATGGAAAGGTGATCTCTACTCTGAAGCGTGATAAGGACGTGAGATATCTGACCTATGATGAGATACCAGTCGAGGTAAGACAGGCCATAGTCTCAATCGAGGACAAGAAGTTTTACGAGCATCACGGAGTGGACTTCAAGGCCATAATGAGAGCTGCAGTCTCACTCGTCAAGCACAACGGAGAGATAAAGCAGGGTGGTTCTACTATCACAATGCAGCTTGCCAGAAATGTTTTCCTGACTCAGAAGCGTACTTGGCAGAGGAAGATAGAGGAGATCTTTATTTCTCTGGCGCTTGAAAAGAAATACTCAAAACATCAGATACTTGAGTTCTACCTCAACAATGTATATTTCGGAAACGGATATTATGGTATAGAGGCAGCCTCACAGGGATATTTCAGAAAGGATGCGGTAGATCTGGACACGTCGCAGGTAGCCTTCCTCTGCGGACTTCCAAATGCTCCGAACAGATATGATCCGAGAAAGAATCTTCCGGCTGCCCTGAAGCGAAGAGACAGGGTTCTTCTGAATATGAAGGAGGACTCGATACTGAGTCAGTCAGAGTATCAGGATGCGGTCAATGAAGAGATAAAGATCAAGAAGGAAAAGGGCTATTACCATAACTATATGGAGACCTTCGTCTATTACTGTGCGACAAGAGCCCTGATGGATACAGACGGCTTCGAGTTCCAGTATGACTTCAGCAGCAAGGCGGAACGAAAGGCATATCAGGCCAGATATAAGCAGGAGTACCAGAAATGGTACAATAAGCTTTTCACAGGCGGCTACAGGATATATACAAGCCTTGACCGGAAGAAGCAGGATGAGCTCCAGAAGAGTATAAATGACGGACTCGCAAGCTTCACAGAGAAGTCAGGCAAGAAGATCTACAAGACCCAGGGAGCAGGCGTCTGCATAGACAATCAGACCGGAGCAGTAGTAGCCATAGTCGGAGGAAGAAGCCAGAATCTGACAGGATATACACTAAACCGAGCTTTCCAGAGCTACAGACAGCCGGGTTCATCTATTAAGCCGCTCGTTGTTTATACGCCGGCCCTTGAAAACGGATATACACCGAATACTATGGTGGATGATCACAAGTTCGAGGGAGGCCCGTCGAATGCCGGAGACAGCTATCACGGTAAGATCACTATGCGTGAGGCTGTGGAGAGGTCGCTTAATACAGTGGCCTGGCAGATATTTGACAAGCTGACACCAAAGGTTGGTATCTCATATCTGTACAAGATGGATTTCTCGAATATAGTACAGTCAGATGAGACGCTAGCGGCCAGTCTGGGAGGACTTACAAACGGAGTATCTCCGCTTGAGATGGCAAAGGCCTACGCCACAATAGAAAATGACGGTGCCTACAGGGATCCTTCCTGTGTGACAAGGATCACTACATCTGACGGGACAAAGGTCTGGGAAAACGACCATAAGGAGTCAGTCGTTTACAGCCAGGATTCGGCCAGACAGATGACAGATATACTTCAGGGAGTGTTCACAAGCGGCTGGGGAACCGGACGATCACTCAAGCTTGGAAATATGCCATGTGCAGGTAAGACAGGAACCACAAATGACTATAAGGATGGATGGTTCTGCGGATATACGCCTTACTATACAACGGCGATATGGGTAGGAAATGATACACCTGTAAGGATATATGGCCTTCAGGGTGCTTCATATCCGGGACACATATGGCAGAGCTTTATGCTAAAGGTCATAAAAGATGAGAAGGAGAAGTCGAAGAGCTTCCCTAAGCCTGTAAAGGTGACAGGAGAGATCAGGGAGGATATCTCTGACGATGATGCAGACAAGGCCGAAAAAGAGCTCGAGGAAAAGAAGAAGCAGGAGGAGCAGCAGAATCAGGCTGCATCGAATAACCAGAATAATACTACAAACACTACCAACGGTACTACCAATGGCACAGACAATTCCAATACCGGAAATACGGACAATACCGGCGGGGACAGCGGTAACACCGGAAACAGTGACAATAAGAACAACTCAGGCAACAAAGGCGATGGTTCCACTGGCGGAGATGAAAGCGGAAGTGACGAGCCTGAAACGCCACCTGTTGATGAGCGTGACGACGATGAATGACCGAGGATAAGGAAATGAAAAAGTATGCTGTAGGCTTTGACCTTGGAGGGACCACCTGCAAGGTAGGATTTTTTGAAACAAGTGGAAAGCTTCTGGAGAAGTGGGAGGTTCCGACAGACAGAAAGGATAATGGAGACCACATCATCCCTAATCTTGCCGAGAACATAAAGAGCTATCTGGGAGGAAAGAAGATATCAACAGATGAGATAGAGGGAGCCGGTATTGGAGTACCGGGAGCAGTCACACCTGATGGCTATGTGAACAGATGCGTGAATCTGGGATGGAATGACAAGCGTTCAGTAGGCGACCAGATGACTAAACTTTGCGGATTTCCGGTAAAGGTAGGAAATGATGCAAATGTTGCTGCAATGGGCGAATATTTCATGGGAGCAGGAAAGGGTGCCCAGAGCATGGTCATGGTGACGCTTGGAACCGGAATAGGCGGAGGCATCGTGATCGAAAACAAGCTTCTGGTAGGATTTACCGGAGCAGGCGGAGAGATAGGCCATATCCATGTGGATGACGATGAGACAGAGGAATGCGGTTGCGGTAATAAGGGATGCATAGAGCAGTATGCATCAGCTACCGGTATAGTCAGGATAGCTCACAGGATGCTTCTTTCCGAGAGCATAGACTCACCGCTTCGTACAATGGCACACATTTCTGCGAAGGATGTATTCGATCAGGCAAAGGCTGGAGACCAGCTGGCAAATATGATCGCTGATGAGGTAGGAAGGAGATTGGGGAAGATGATGGCTATAGTAGCAAACGTAGTCAACCCTGAGGTCTTTATCCTGGGAGGCGGAGTCTCAAGGGCAGGACATATCCTTATCGAGAAGATACGTCCATCCTTTAGCGAGTATGCCTTCCATGCCTGCAAGGATACGCGTATTATGCTTGCGACACTAGGGAATGATGCCGGTATCTATGGAGGAGTTGGACTGGTTCTGAGCTGAAAATAGTTCTTGCAATTACCGGACAGTAGTGATATAATCATACTGTTCGGTTGCGATGCGTGGCTCAGCTTGGTAGAGCGCTGCGTTCGGGACGCAGAGGTCGCTGGTTCAAATCCAGTCGCATCGATTTCTATAATCAGGAGGCTAAGGGTTATCAGATCCTTAGCCTTTTTTAGCATAAGGAGGGAATAATGATAAGAAAATGGGCGACAATCACAGGAGCCGGCTCCGGTATCGGAGAGGAGGCGGCAGTAGAGCTTTTTGACATGGGCTACAGCCTTATCCTGATAGGGCATGGAGCCGATAAGCTTATGGCTGTCAGGGATTGCCTTGCAAAGAGGAAGGCCAGACGAGAGAAAAAATGCGGTCCGTGTGACCAGAAAATAGCACTTATAGCAAAGGATCTCTCAGATCCATCCGGCCGGGCAGAGGCCTGGAAGGATATAAAGGGAATAATTGACAAGGAAGGAGGCCTTCCGGCTATCCTGATAAACAGCGCCGGCTTCGGGGCGGTTGGAAATTTCAGAGCTATCCCCTATGATCTGCAGGAAAATATGGTAGACCTTAATGTAGAGGCAGTGATGTTTTTTACATACCGTATGGCAGACCTCATGGAGAAAAATGGAGGCGGAAGGATCCTGAATGTCGCAAGCAGCGCCGGACTATTTCCGGGAGGCCCCTATATGTCAGTCTATTATGCTACAAAGGCCTTTGTAGTAAGCTTTACTAACGGCATAAGGGAGGAACTTGAAGAATCGGGAAGTCCGGTAAAGGTATCAGCCCTATGTCCGGGGCCTGTGAATACGCCGTTTAATAAAAGAGCCGGCGTTAGGACTCCTCTTCATGGAATAAGTGCTAAAAGATGTGTAAGGGCAGCGATAAGAGGCATGAAAAGGCAGCAGGCTATTATCCTTCCGGGCCTTTCGATAAAGCTGGCAGCAGCTGGAGCGAAGCTGCTTCCGGCAGGGATCATGCTTCCTCTTACCGCCCATCAGCAGAAAAAGAAGCTTAGGAATGGCAAACAATAGAAAGGAAAGAACTGTGGAAGAAAAGCAGAATGAAGTAAAGGACCAGGGCTTCTGGAGTGATAAGAATGCTTCAGAGAGAGCGCCTGAGAAAAAGCCCGGCATATGGTCGGAAATAGTGTCTTATCTGGTCATGGTAGCTGTAATCATGGCAGCCATGTGGACCCTTACACATTTCGTTATAGTGAATGCGCGTATACCGTCCGGGTCGATGGAGAATACAATAATGACTGGTGACAGGCTTATCGGGACCAGATTTACCTACTGGTTCAAGGGACCGAAGAGAGGAGATATAGTCCTCTTTCACTGGCCTGTAGATCCGAAGACCATATATATAAAGCGCTGTATAGGCCTCCCTGGTGAGACTGTCACTATAAAGGACGGCGGTGTCTACATCAATGACAGCAAGACCCCTCTGAAAGAAAAATATCTGAAGGAGGAATGGGTCGAGGCAAATGATGGCTTCGTTTTCCATGTTCCAAAGGACTCTTATCTGATGCTGGGCGATAACCGCAACAATTCTCAGGACAGCCGCTACTGGGCGGAGGTGGCCATGGAAGAGGGAGTAGCAAAAAACGCAAAGCAGGCCCAGAAGTATACCTATGTAAAGAAGAGCCAGATAATGGCAAGAGCCTGGTTCAGGTATAAGGGAGGGTTTAAGGATCTGACAAGGACGGCGGGGTATTAGGTGAGAGGTCAAACCTCACACCACCCTTGACAACCCCTCTTTTTTGCACTACAATACTTCGAAACCGAACTATTCGTTATAGAACTAATCGCGAAAGGAGGTATTTACCTTGCATGACACTATGCTTGATGAGGATTCACATATCATCGGCTTTCAGACCAGGGTCCTGATGAAGAATATGAGAAAGGCCTTCGAGGATATCCAGTATGAGACTTTTCCTGACCAGACTGCTGTTTCGCATGGATGGGTCGTAGGCTATCTCTATCGGCACAGGGACGAGGAGATATACCAGAAGGATCTGGAGAAGGTCTGTCATATGGCGCCGTCATCGATCACGGCCATGGTAAAGAGTCTTGAGAAATCAGGACTTATAAGGCGAGAGGCGGTCGCGGAGGACGCCAGGCTAAAAAGGATCGTGATCACAGAGGCCGGGGAGAGATTCCATGACAGGACGATAGAGAATTTCAACCGGCTGGAGGCTATAGCGGGGGAGGGGATATCAGAGAAGGAAATGGATAGGTTTTTTGATATTTTAATCCGGATAAACAGGAATCTGAAGAATTTCCGGAAGGAGGCAGAAGGTGCGAAATATAGTTAAAAATATCAAGGGATTCTGGGCTGTCTCAATAGCGACTCCCATTGCTATGCTTGCCGAGGTGGCGATGGAGATGATACTTCCGTCGCTTATGGCCGGGATCATAGACGACGGAGTGAATAAAGGCAATATGCATGTGATCCTGGTCTTTGGAGGATATATGCTGCTTGTGGCCCTTATAGGGCTTGTAGCCGGAATAGCAGGGGGAGTATTCGGGGCAAAGGCCTCGGCTGGTCTGGCAAAGAACCTGCGCGGCAGCATGTTCAGGAGGATCCAGGAATATTCATTTGAGAATATAGACAGATTCGAGACATCTTCCCTTATCACAAGACTTACAACAGATGTGACGAATGTGCAGAATTCATATATGATGCTTCTTCGTATGGGAATGAGAGCCCCGGCCTCGCTTGTGGTTGCGCTTGTCATGTCCTTTGCGGTAAGTCCAAAGATGGCCATGATCTATGTCTATGCACTGATATTCCTTACCATAGTGCTCATTATCATGCTTCCTGTCGTAAGCAGGATGTTTAGCAGGGTATTTAAAAAATACGATGCGATGAACGAGAGCGTCCAGGAAAATGTAAACGCGATCAGGGTGGTAAAGGCATATGTAAGAGAGGACCATGCGATAAAGAAGTTCAGGGACAAGAGCCAGGATATCTATAAGAATTTCCTCAAGGTGGAGAAGCTCATGACCCTTATAATGCCGGTCATGATGGCAACTGTTTATTTCAGTATCCTTATGCTTTCATGGAGAGGCGCTAAGCTGATAGTCGGAGGTTCCCTTCAGACAGGACAGCTGGTCCAGCTGCTGACATACTGCATGAGCATACTTATGAGCCTTATGATGTTTGCGATGGTTGCGGTCATGATCCTTATGAGTATGGCATCGGTACAGCGTATAAGCGAGGTACTGGATGAGAAGCCAGCAGTTTCCAATCCTGAGGATCCGGTAATGGAGATAAAGGATGGAAGCATTGACTTTGACCATGTGAATTTCTCTTATCTGAAAAATGATAATTACGTACTGTCAGATATTGATCTTCATATAAAAAGCGGTGAGACGATAGGAGTGATCGGAGGTACAGGAAGCTCCAAATCTACTCTTGTAAGCCTGATCTCAAGGCTCTATGATGTGTCTGGCGGCGACGTGAAGGTTGGTGGAGTGGATGTGAGAAGGTATGATCTGAAGAAGCTTCGTGACGAGGTATCGGTCGTACTGCAGCAGAATCTGCTCTTTACAGGAAGCATATATGAAAACCTGCGCTGGGGTGATCCGGATGCAAGTGACGAGGAAGTAAAGAGGGCTGCTAAGCTGGCCTGTGCCGACGAATTCATAGAGAAATTCCCTGACGGATATGATACCAGAATCACTCAGGGAGGGACGAATGTGTCTGGCGGACAGAGACAGAGGCTTTGTATAGCAAGAGCCCTTCTGAAGAAGCCTAAGATCCTTATACTCGATGATTCGACAAGTGCTGTGGATACAGCGACCGATTCAAAGATCAGACGGGCATTCCGCGAGGAGATACCGGGAACTACAAAGATCATAATAGCTCAGAGGATAAGCTCAGTATCTGATGCCGACAGGATAGTTGTCATGAATGAGGGCCATATAGACGGAGTAGGGACTCACCAGGAGCTGCTGGAAGGAAACGCGATCTATCGCGATGTATATGAATCCCAGTCAGCAGGTTCGGGAGATTTCGATGAAAAGGAGGAAGACTGATGCCAGGACCACGAAATGCCGGCCGCGGAGTAAAACGGTCGGCCGAGGAAAAGAAAAGAGCAAAAGAAGCCTTAGGACGTCTTTATAAGGATATATTCAGCAGATATCCGATCCATCTGATACTGGTGGTGGTATTTATAGTACTAAGCGTTCTGGCCAATGTCCGCGGAACACTTTTTACCCAGACTCTTATAGACAGCTATATAGTACCTATGGTAAAGGACAAAAGCCATGATTTTGCCCCGCTGCTTCAGGCCATAAGAGGAGTAGCGGCCTTCTATATAATAGGTATCATATGTACCTATATGTACAATCTGCTGATGGTCTATGTCAATCAGGGAATGCTGCGTACCCTGAGGGACCAGATGTTTTCGCATATGGAGAGCCTGCCGATCAGGTACTTTGATACCCATGCCCACGGCGATATCATGAGCTGCTATTCAAACGATATCGATACCTTAAGGCAGATGATAAGCCAGGCCGTACCCCAGATCATAAATGCAACGATCACTATTACGGCGGTCCTGATTTCCATGATCTATCTGTCTCCGCTGCTTACTGTGCTTACTCTTGCGATGACGGCTCTTATGATCTTCGTCACAGGAAAGGCAGCCTCGATCTCAGGACGCTTCTACACAAAGCAGCAGTCCGATATAGGTAAACTGAACGGAAACATAGAGGAGATAATGAACGGGGAGAAGGTAGTCAAGGTCTTCAACCATGAGAAACAGGCAATAGAGGACTTTGACAGACTGAACGAATCCCTCTATACAAGCTCATCCAAGGCCAACAGCTACGCCAATATCCTGGGACCGATAAACAATCAGCTGGGAAATGTCAGCTATGTGCTTATAGCTGTAGCAGGAGGAGCGATGGCGGTTTCAGGCTTCGGATCTCTTACGCTTGGTAAGCTTGCAAGCTTCCTTACATTCAACAAGAGCTTCAATATGCCTATTTCCCAGGTCAGCCAGCAGCTGAACTTCATTGTAATGGCAGCAGCAGGCGCTCAGAGGATCTACGCTCTCTTAGATGAGGAGCCTGAGCAGGATAATGGCTATGTGACTCTCGTAAATGCCAGAGAAGAAAATGGCAGACTAACAGAGACAAAGGAGCGAACCGGAGAATGGGCCTGGAAGCACGAGCATCAGGCTGATCACAGCATAGACTACAAGAAGCTCGAGGGCGATGTGGTGATGGAGGATGTAAACTTCGGCTATACGCCGGAAAAGCAGGTTCTCTATGATATAAAGCTCTATGCCAGACCGGGTCAGAAGGTGGCCTTTGTCGGTGCTACCGGAGCGGGGAAGACGACCATCACAAATCTGATAAACCGCTTCTACGATGTAGAGGATGGCAAGATCCGCTTTGACGGTATCAATATCAATAAGATAAAAAAGCCAGACCTTAGAAGGTCTCTTGGAATAGTCCTCCAGGATACCCATCTCTTTACCGGAACCGTGGCAGAGAATATCAGATACGGAAAGCTTGACGCTAGTGATGAGGAGGTCATAGCAGCCGCAAAGCTTGCCAATGCCGACGGATTCATCAGGCACTTAAAGAACGGCTACGATACGGTCCTGAAGGGCGACGGAGCAAATCTGTCTGCCGGACAGAGACAGCTTCTGGCCATAGCCCGGGCAGCAATAGCTGATCCGCCAGCCCTGATCCTTGATGAGGCGACATCATCCATAGATACCCGTACCGAGCGCATAGTCCAGGAGGGCATGGACCGTCTTATGGCAGGCCGGACCACCTTTGTCATAGCCCACAGGCTGTCTACGATCAGAAACTCGGATGTGATCATGGTGCTCGATCAGGGACACATAATCGAGAGAGGAAACCACGACGAACTGATGGCGAAGAAGGGGAAGTACTATCAGCTGTATACTGGCAGGATTGTGAATGCTTAGGAGCTGACATAAAACCATTGTATATTTATACACCATCCCTTATAATATTATCTGTTTCCTGGCGCAGCCATTCCTGCTGCCGCCGGCAGAACAGTATTATAAGGGTTTTTAATTAGTGAGAAATACAGATGCGGATAATGGGGAATTAAAAAGCGGCCTGTCTCTGGTCATCTCTATCATTCTGATCTACTCTGTATTTACCGTGACGGGGATAGGGTGTCCGATAAAGTTTCTCACGGGGGTATCCTGTGCCGGCTGTGGCATGACACGCGCTACGGTCGCACTCCTGGAGGGGCGTTATCGTGCAGCATTCCATTACCATCCACTTGTTTTATTGCCTTATATAGCTCTGATATTGTATCTTTTCAGGAAGAGATTCTCAGAGCGGATCAGAAGGGCGATGCTTATCGCGATCGTAGTGCTCTTTCTGGCTGTTTATCTATACCGGCTATTGTATGCAGATCAGGATATAGTGGTATTTGAGCCGGAAAAGGGGGCGGTATTCCGCATCCTGAGTTACTTTTTTACTCTTTTTACAAAATGATTCAGAGAGGAGAAACAAATGTTTTGTACGAATTGCGGACAAGAAAACAGGGATGATGCACGATTCTGTGTGAAATGCGGCCAGCCACTGAATGAACCGGACCAGAGCGATGCATCAGGAGGGGCATACGGATGGCAGAATGATCAGGCTCAGTTCAACGGTCAGAACCAGTATAATGACCAGAGCCAGTTCAACGGTCAGAACCAGTACAATAATCAGGGCCAGTTCAACGGACAGGGCCAGTATAATGGACCTGGCATGGCTCCTGGAAATGGCATTAATGTCAATATGCTGCAGATATTTTCGGTCATAATGTCTGCTGTATGTGCATGGTACTTTATCAAATATGCATTCCCGGCGATCGGCGATATCCTGAAAGCTGTTTTCGGGCTGATAGGAGATCTCGACAGCATTTCAGAACTGCCGGGGACAATCGGCATGAGCGGTCTTAGCCTGTTACAGGCCGCTTCATTTGCCCTGATGGCAGCTATATTCTTTGTGATCTTCAGAAGATGGAAGCCGGAGCGGACTCCTGAATATTCACTGACTGTTCTAACGGCCGGCATTATAGTATTCCTTGTGGCCCTAATCCGTTTCCTTATAAACTTCCGCATATACATATGGGATATGTCCGAGGCTGCATGGTTTTTCTGGATCATAGCAATCGATGCTGTATGCGTAGTCGGCTTTTTCGTTTTCACGATCCTGATCGGGGTTCCTGTAGCTCTGGTAAGACAGGGCGATAGCTTCGGCAATGCAGAAAAGAGCTCATTCAAGTATGTCGCAGGTGAGTTCACAGATGAACTGAAGACCTTTCAGGATGCCCAGGCTGCAAAGAAGGAAGCAGCTAATGCCCAGCAGCCATACGGCAATCAGGGTCAGCAGAATATAAGACGCGTCAAGAGTCATTACAGTTTTGCGGCCTTCTTTTTCCTGGGCTTTCTGACCTGTGGTATCTATCAGCTCTATATAATCCACTGCATCAGCCGCGATATCAATATAACAGGCGCCGGAGACGGCAAAAACACCCATGGCCTTCTGGTGCTGATCCTTTTGTCCATGATCACATGCGGTATCTATCCTTACATTTACTGGTTCAAACTTGGAAACAGGCTCCAGTCCACAGGAAACAGATACGGAGTCTACATTCAGGAAAACGGTACTACATATCTGCTGTGGATACTGTTCGGAGTCCTGCTCTGTGGTTTAGGACCATATATAGGCTTCTATCAGATACTTAAGAATATGAATATCGTAAATCAGGCATATATGAATGCGTGTATGAGGCCGTAAGTTTCGAGATGAGTTAGAGGTGTGAGGTGCGAGGTGTGAGGTGCGAGGTGTGGGGTGCGAGGTGTGAGGTGCGAGGCCGAAAGCTTCGAGATGAGAGCAAGCCATAGTTAGAGGTGTGAGGTGTGAGGTGTGAGGTGCGAGGTGTGAGGTGCGAGGTGTGAGGTGCGAGGTGTGGGGTGCGAGGTGTGAGGTGCGAGGCCGACAGCCCGTAGGTAAGAGCGAGTCGAAGACGAAGTTCGAGCTTAACGAAGACAGCTTCCTTGTTAATGAGGCCGAAAGCATAGAGATGAAGACGAGCGATAGCGAAGTCTGAATCCTATGCGAGGTCGTTCTTTGAGATTAATGAGAGCAAGCCGAAGGCGCAGCTCGAATTTAGCGAAAAGAACTTCCTTAGCTGATAAGCGAAGGTCGAACCTAGCGAAGAGAACTTCATTAGCTATGAAAGCAAGCCGTAGGCGAAGCTTGAGCTTAGCGAGCAGAACTTCATTACTATCAAGAGCGAGCCATAGGCGAAGCTCAATACTCAACCAAACCATTTCTACCATATCTCACCCCTCCCGGATTTCCACAAATAAAATACATCCACTGCTAAAGTAATCCTAAATTCTGCCGACATAATAATTAGATATAGGCTTAGTGCGCCCTGAAGTGGCGCCCGATCTGACTTATGATCGATGTCAGTATATATGACCACAGAATGAAAGTGGAGGTAATACATGAAGCAAAAAGAGACTATGAAAAAAGGAATAATGAAAAAGGCAGCATCACTTGCTCTTGCAGTGATGACATTTGCGACCTCATTTTCCTGCGATTATGCATCGATAGGGGCCTTTGCGGCAGAGGCTGTTTCTTCTTTGGGCAAAGAGACAGAGGCAGTCTCTGACGGGGACAAAGCAGCAGACATAAAAGCTTCCACAGAAAAGAAGACTAGTGAGAAAACGGAGAAGGCATCTTCTGGGATGAAGTCCATGAAGAGCAGCGTGAAGGATAGTAATCAGGAAGGCTATGCATCCGTTGACGCAATGACTGGGTCCAAGGACGGTACACTTACAGGGAAACAGGTGGGAAAATCTGGCAACTGGACAGTGAAGATCGCGAAAAAGGATAAGGGCAGACTTGTTAAAGCAACAGTAAATGGAAAAACAGTCTACAGGCTTACCTATTTTACTGATTATAATGACACGACAGTAGACTTCAAAAACGCACCGAAATTCGATGTTTACTATGGTAAGGATAGTACTGATACAGTTGATTTCGATAATAAGGAAGTCGTGAGAAATGGCAGCGGTACCGGCCAGCGAAAGGGTTATATTGTATATTCAACGGATAAAAAGTTCCAGCTGTCAAATAAGAATGACAGTAACAATAAAGGAATAATCATATACTTTGATCTGTCACTTTCTATAACGGCTGATTCGGGGTATGGTTTCTCTCTAATACGAAACGGCAATACAGACGATAAGAACAAGGTCGATTACAAGATCGGCGAAGAGGTAGGTACTGCAGAGAAGAAATACCCGTATACTGGTCAGGAGATAAAGCCAGAGGTTCTTCTGGAGACTACAGGAGATGGGAAAAAACTTCAGTGGAGTTCTGATACGAATATTGACAGCCAGGGAACGATAAAGTCGACTCTTGATTCGGGTGTGACTTCAAAGGATGCCGGAACGTACGTGATGACTGTTACCCTGCCTGATGCCTTTGATAATCAGATAGTAACTATAAGCTATGAAATAGAGCCTGCATCACTTACGTCTGATATGGTAGGCGATCAGAATGCAGTATCCTACAATGGCAAGGAGAGAAAGGCTTCTGATAGTGATATCGACTTTACTATCAAAAAATCCTCAGGAATTGCTTTGAAAAAAGGCACAGACTATACGATAAGCTTTGACAAGACTGTAAAGAACGCCGGGACCTATACTGCGACAATAAAGGGAGAAGGCAACTATTCCGGCACAGTCAAAAAGGATTTCGTGGTATCTCCTATAGCTATAGATCAAAATCAAGTAACAGCTAAAGCCAGTGACTTGGAAAAGCTTTATGTAAATGTGCAGGATCAGACCTGGGACGGTGAAAAGCTGACCCCAAAGCCTTCATCTGTATCATACTCATTCAAGGATCTTAAGGATACTCTGAAGGAGGGAACTGACTATACAGTAAACACCGACAAGTATCTGAACAATGACAAGCCTACTACAAAGGCCAAGGCTTCGATCACATTAAATGGCAATTATAGCGGTACTATTACCAAGAATTTTAATATAGAAAAGGGCAATATAGCAAAGGCCGGTCATGTAGTAGAGATCTACAGGGATGGGGGCTGGATTACTGCCGGAACTCTGACAGGGAAGAACAGTTCGGGGAAAAACCTTGCTAAGGATGAGAGCGAAACATTAGATGCTGATTCCGCTGCATTTATCTACTTTACTCCGGTAGCGGGCGAGGTGCCTCATATAAGGATAAAGAATAAGAACGGCACTGTAATAGGAGAATCAACTGATAAGGATGATGTAAAAAGCTTCAAGGCAGACTTTCCGGTAGCTACTGGCAAGCACTGGGGAAGCGATTTCTGCAAGAACTGGACAATGACTGTGACTGGAGATGGAAGCAGATTTTACAGTGCAAAGAAATTCGATCTGAAGCTTACTATGAAAAAACTTCCTCTCTCTGACAGCCATATATCGGTAAGGAATATCGATCTGAACGCAGAAGGCGGTCCGAAAGCGGAGGTTTACTATATACCGGATACTGGATCAGAGGTACCGCTTACTCAAAGTACAGCAGATCAGAAGAATGACTATAAGGTAAGCGTAGCCAACAGCACTGCCGGAGCAGACGCGTCTGCAGTAATTACAGCAGAAAGAGACAGCGAAAAGTATACCGGATCAAGGACCGAGAGCTCAGCGGGAAGCTACGGCTATGACCTGTCGAAGGCAGTGATCAGCAGCGATGACAGTGGTACAGACGAGCTTCATATAAGGCTTTTCGATCCATTCACAGGAGTTGAGCTTACCAACAAGAGCAGTGGATTTACATACTATGGTGACGATATCACTCCGGTTATAATCATACAGAGGAAGACAGGAAATAGCTATAAGCAGATCCCGCAGAGCAATTATACTGTAGATCTCCAGAAGGATCATGGCACACCGACAGACAGGAGCACCTATTATGACAACAGAGTAGTCACAATAAATGCCAGAAGCGGTGGAGAACTCTATGGATCATATACTCTGAACTATGATATGGTAAAGCATAGCTTCGTGAAATCAGATAAAGGTAACTGGACGACAGAAAAGTCAGATGATATCAGAATTGATACCAGCGGAGTGACTACATTTACAGATCTCGACAATATCAAAAAGGGTCTTACCATACATATGAAGCCAGCTACTCAGGGTATGCTGATGTATCTGGATGCAAATAGAAATGTAAACTATGTAGAGGATCCGACATCACAGGCTGCACAAACAGAGATAAGTAAAGCCTCTATCTATTGGACTGCTCCATCGGTCGGAGGAGACGGAACTCTTCTCAAACTGGATGATGACTACACTGTAAGATTTTACGCTGATAAGACTGGCCAGGCAGAGACTGGAAAGGTAGTAATTGCCGGAAATGGAAACTATAAGAACGAGGTAGTGCTTGATCTTGGGAAGCAGAACCTTGGAGGAGATGATTTCTATGTAAGCGTAAACGGCAAGGAATATTACAATAATCCTGATGACCTTGCCGACAGCAATTACACCGGGGATGCGATCCTGCCTGAGGTCGAGGTCTATAAGAAGGCAATAGGAAAGAACCAGAATCCAGAGAAGCTTACAGAGAAAACTGACTACTGGCTCGAGTATATAAATGCAGACAATGTAAAGGTCGACAGAGACGGTAATCTGGTAGATGATGATGGTAATCCGGTAGATGATGACGGTAATAAAGTGACGTCTGGTGCTTCTGGCTATGTCCCAAAGAAAGATGCTTTCAAGACTCCGGGTGACTACAAGATTATAATCCGGGCAAAGGCAAAAAAGTCTGCGGACGGCAAAGATGAAAGCAAATATTTCGGCACCAGGACCCTAAACTATAAGATTGTCGGAAGCAGCTCGACTCTGGTGGCGAAATTTAACAAGCCAAGTGTAAGCTATAATAAGGAAGATACACAGAAACCTGACTTCGAAAGTGGCGGAACAAGTGGATTCTCTCTTAAGGTAACGGCTGACGGGAAGCTGTTGGAAAGAAGCACCGATAATGGTAGCAGTGGCGATTATACAGCCGAATGTGCTGATGATCTGACCGAACCAGGTATCAAGACCTATACGATTACCGGTATCAATAAGTACGCCGGACAGGTCACTACCGCATCCTATAAGGTAACTGTGGCTATGTCGGAGCTTTACAAGTCGGAGGCTGATGGTGCCCTTCTTCTATCAGATCCGGACATGCATGATAAGACAAGCATTACCATGTACTATGACGGAAGTGCAGCTGTAAAGGATCAGAAAGGAAATATATATGATCCGGCGTCCGTGACGATAAAGACTGCGACAAATAATACTCTCTATAAGGACACCGATTATGATGTACTTATAGACGGTGTAATTGATGCGACGGATCGTCTGTGCTCGGCAGGAAGCCATACTGTTGAGTACAGGGGTGTCGGAGCGGTCATTGGTTCGTTTACCGTCACAGTAAATGTAGTAAACACCAGAGCAGGACTTAAGTGGAGCGGAGACTCGACTACCAAGGGCGGAGATTCGCAAGACCTTATCCTGCCATGGAGATCTGAGGGATATACACTGGGGCAGGGAGCTATGTCTCTCTACAAGCTGATAAACGGATCACGTGTAGATGTGACTGATCTGGGATCTAATGATACGATAAAAGTAGATGATAAAATAATAACGGATCCTTCAAAATGGTCATGGAAGGATGTAGATGGAAAGAAGCATACCATAAAGATACAGGGACCTCAGGGTTCGACAGACGTATCTACCCTTACATTTACCATAGAGTATGATCTTTCGCAGGCATCAATAGTCCTTGGGATAGCTGAATCGAATCCATTTACCGGAGAGGATGTCTTTGGGACACCACCTGACCTAAGCAAGATAAAGGTCTATACGGACGCAAGCAAGTCTAAACAGCTTACATACAATACGGATTATAAGATATCCAGAAAGTATACGACTGATACATCTGCAACAGACGGAAAGTTTGTAAATGCCGGAACTATAAAGGTGGGCCTCGAGGAGGTGCCGCTTCACAGCACCTTCTTCACGGGCAACAAGCCTGAGGAATCCTATACCATCACTCCGCTAAAGGAGAATGATAAGTATGGGCTGACAAAGAAACCTATAAAGACATTTACATATAATGGAGAAAGACAGGAGCTTTCTGCTGCTGACTTTGCCGGAATGGTAACCTACGATGGCAAGACTCTTGAATATGGAAAGGACTATACGGTTTCCTTCCCTGATGATTGTACCAATGTAGGAGAAAAGTGGATCATTGTAAACGGAAAGGGCAACTACGACGGGTCAAGGACCTTTTCGGGAGCCTTTGAGATAAAACCTTATGATCTGGAGAAAAACTCAGATAAGGTCAGTATCGATGACCAGTACTACACTGGAAAGGCTATAGTTCCGGTTACGATAAAGGTCAAAGACGTTAAGGGCGATCTGAGGCTTGGAACCGATTATTCGGCCACAAACGGAAAGAACAATATAGAGATAGGTACCAAGGCACAGGTCGATATCACAGGTAGCGGCAACTTCACTGGCACAGTACAGGCAAAAAGCTTTACGATAACAAGGCTTGACCTTGGAAGCTACGAGCCTGAGGTCACTGAAGCGACCTATAACAAGGGAGCCTCTGTCGGAGTCGATTCGCACATCAAGGTATTCATACCTGATGGTGATGGAAGGATCCAGCTGAAAAGAGGAACTCATTATACCCTGCTCTTTGAAAAGGGAGGCTCACAGACAGCAACTGATCCTACGGACGCAGGAGACTATAAGGTTACTATAAGTGCGGTAAAGGGAAACAATTATGTAACCGGAGTAAAGACTGTAAATTTCAAGGTTAATCCGCTTTCAATAGAGGATTATAAGAGTCAGTTCTCTGTAGAGAATGCTGAATGGACTGGCAATGCTGTGACTCCTAAGGTGACTCTAAATGGAAAGGCTCTTGATAGTAGCTACAAGGTAAGCTATTCGAATAATACGGATGCCTGCGGTAAAAGCCGTGATGAGATGGTGACATTCGATCCGAACTTCGATGAGAATCTTCTGCCTACAGCGACTATCGTAGGGAATGGCAACTATGTAGGAACGATAAAGCTTCACTTCAGGATAGGGCATCCTTTCAGCGAAGCGACCATAACGGCTACGACTAACAATACCCTGCGTTACAACGGCAGTGAGCAGAAGAGAGACTACAGGGTTTCATACAGTGATAATGGCCAGATGAAGACACTTGAGTCTTCAAGATACAATGTCAGGTATCCTGATAATGTGACAGATGCCGGTGATAAGGTCGTGACCTTTACAGCCAATGGCGGACCGCTTTATGGTACTGCAACTGCTGTATACACAATCTATCCGGTACAGGGCAGCACCTGGACTGCTGAATTTACCAACCTGACTATGGATTCGAGCGGTATGTATGTGACCCAGTATCAGGGGGCACCGATCACTCCTGAGGTCAAGGCCTATGTACTGACCTCAGCCGGACAGAGGAATGAGATCCCTCTGAAGCCGAGCGAGATCACCTACAAGGACAACAGCAGTGCCGGAACAGCCAGCGTTACCATAAAGCCAAACAACTATGAGGGCAGCAAGGTTCTATACTTCAAGATACTCGGAGTGGATATCTCAGGGGATAATGTATATGCAGCCTTCACAGACGGCATCACAAGGAGACAGTATACTGGATCAGCTATCACGCCGGCCCTTACGGTTACCTTCTCTGGTAATGCAGGAACCGTGAATCTGACTAAGGATAAGGACTATTCAGTCACCTATTCGAACAACACGAATGCAGGAAAGGCAGGCGTGAAGATCACAGGAATCGGAAATTACAGCGGAAGCAAGGAACTTGATTTTGCTATATTTGCAAATCTAAACGACAAGACTTCTGTATTTACGATACCTAAGCAGATGTATACGGGCGAGCCTATAACGGAGCTCTCCGGTGCCACTATCAAGGCCGGAGGAAATGATCTGAAGGCTGGTAGCGACTATACTCTTGCGATCACCTCGACAGATGCTTTCCGTACAAAGGGAACGGCTATCTTTACAGCTCAGGGACAGTACTACGAGGGTACGAGGACAGTGCAGTTCGAGATCGGAAATGACGCTTCCATGTATAATATCCTTGGAGTCGCTGCAAGCTATGTATATGATCATCAGGCACACAAGCCGGTGCCGGTAGTGACAGACAAGCAGGGTCAGGTATATGCAGTAGATTCTGTGACCTACCAGAGCACAAGCGACGGAGACAGCTGTATAAATGCCGGTAATGTAAAGATGACTATAGCTATTACAAGCCATGGCCAGAGCGTAAGCATACCATACAACTATGTGATCGAGCCTAGAAATATCAATACTGCCACATTTACTCCGATCGGAGATGTGGATTACAATGGTAAGGCCCATACACCATCTGTAAGGATTACCGAGGGCACAAGACTTCTGACGAAGGCATCCACAGATTCCGATGGATCTGCGGACTATGTGGTGACATATTATAATAATATTTATCCTGGAACGGCTCAGGTGACTGTGACAGGTATAAATAACTATACAGGAAGCTCCAACCTTTACTTCAGCATCAATGTGAAGGCTGCTCCTCAGATGATAGTTACAGCAATGCCTAGCGGCAGACTGAAAGTCACATGGAAGAAGGTAAGCGGTGTAAGCGGCTACAGACTTTTCTATACACCTGATGGCGGAAGCCAGAAGCAGGTCAATGTCTCGAAGAACAGGAAGTCGACCTATCTGACAGGCCTCACAAGAGGAGTTGTATATACAGTCGGTGTACAGAGCTATATTACCGCTAACGGTGTAAATGGCTACAGTACCGCATCAGTACAGCAGATTGCCACATCCACCAAGAAGCCGACCATCACCTCGCTTAAGAAGACGAGCAGCACCAGTGTTAAAATAAGCTGGAAGAAGGTTACAAATGCGACCGCCTATATGGTCTACAGAAAGGCCGGAAGCGGAAAGTGGAAGAGAGTAGCAACGACAAAGAGTACATCCTATACCAACAAGGGGCTGAAGCACGGAAGTAAATATACTTACAAGGTGATCTCCTACAAGCAGTCAGGAGTGAAGAGAAGCTTCAGTATGTATTCGACAGGAAAGTCGGTAAGGGTATAGGGACTAGTCCCTACCCCCTAAGCCCTAATAAAAAAAGGACCAGGTATTTTACCTGGTCCTTTTTATTATGCCTGTTTTGTCTGTTTCTTTACTATACTGTACTTGCGTTTGTTGCCCCAGATCATGATGAAGACTCCGAGCAGGAAGATGCATGCACAGAATATGTATCTGATGTCGATCTCGATATCGGCGGTCTTCGGTGTCAGGTCCTTGCCGCCAGAGGCAGGCCCGCGTCCGCCGGAGCTGCCAGAGCCTGAGATGGATCCATTGTTGCCTCCTCCGGCGTCTCCGCTGGCTGAGTGGGTCTTCCTGTTACTCTTACTGCCACCAGAAGGATTATCGTTATTGGAATTGCTGCCACCAGAAGGATTATCGGGATCATCGTTTTTGGAATTGCTGCCTCCTGAAGGAGAATCAGGATCATCGTTATTAGTGATGCCACTGTCAGGAGAATCAGGATCGTCGTTATTAGTGAGCCCGGATGATGAGCTGCTGCCATTTGCGCTTGAGGAGCTGGAGCCGTGTCCGGCGTCAAGAGCTATGAAGGCGATGCCGTTGGACCTGGTGTAGGTCTGGGCGGCGCTCTTCTGGTAACCGTACATCTCGGAAGGCTTCCAGCTACCCTGTGAGCCGATGCTTACGACGCTCTTCGGGATAGTGATCGAGGTCACTCTTGAATTGGTGAAAGCGCCGGATTCGATCGCATCAGCAGAGTTGGGTAAGCTGACTGAGCGGATATTCCTGTTGTATGAAAAGGCACCGGCACCAATGGTCCTTGTATTGGCTGAGAAGGATACCGATGACTTACCGGGAGGGACCAGGATAAGCCTTGTCCCTGAAGCGTTGTAGAGACATCCGTCGTAGGATGAATAAAAGCTGTTCGAGGCCGATATGGATGTCAGATTGTTGCATTCGGCAAAGGCATTTGTGCTTATGGAGCTTACAGCACCCGGTATCGTGACCGAGCCAAGCGAAGCGCATCCGTAGAATGCCTGGGATCCGATCCCTGTGACAGTAGACGGGATAGAAACCGATGTAAGGCTCATGCAGTTCTGAAAGGTCTCAGCCGGAATGCCTGATACCCTGCCAAGAGTCACGGTCCGGAGATTGGTAGCGCCCTTGAAGACGCCACTTCCCAGAGTCCTGACTGAATTCGGCAGAGAGACGTTGGTGATCTTTGAGTTGTTGGCAAAGACACCGGAATCGATGCTTGTGACGCCGTCAGGCACCTGTACAGACCCTCCCGAGCCCTGATAGGACTTGAGCACGGTGCCGGAATCGTTTAAGACAAATCCGGCATCGGTGGTTTTATCGGCTTTACTGTTATGAAAGGTGAAGACCCATACAGCCATGATAAGAGCGGCGGTGATAAGTATCCACCCGGCTTTCGTACTTTTTGTCATTTTACTTCCCTGATAATTATCATGATTTCCGTAATTCGTACTCCTTATTATACTTTAAAACCGCGATTCTTTCAATAGACAGGTAGGATTTCTAGCTTCTTCTTGCAACAATAAAAAGCCTGCCGTCCTCGACATAATTGTTGCAGGTAGAAAGAGTCAGAAGCTCGTCGCCGGGCTTTGCGTCAAGGCCGCCGTTCACGACCATACCGCCTACGCTTGCGGTGAAGGCGTCCCATTCGCTTTCATTCTTTGCCTGAATGAAGTTGTAGTAACGGAAGCTGTCGTCGTCCGAGGACTGGACCTTTGCCAGACAGACAGCCATGACCTCATATTCGCGGTGCTCGTAGATGGTGTCAAACTTTATGGTCTGGTGGCTGTTGAAATACTTCTCATTGAGATACTTCTTCAGGCAGCCGAACATGGACCCGTTTCGCATATTATGACCATATATGATCGTGTTTGTCGTGGGATTTATCGCATCGGAACGGTAGTCCATGAAGAGAGCGCCCTGATTGCTGTTGGTCCCGTCAAAGGCATGGGAAAGATAGTAGGAATTGTCCTTCTTTCTCTGCATCACAGGGTAGTTAATGTCGGTTCCGTCTATACGCAGCCAGCCTATAAGCTCAGGATGGGCTTTCTTAAGGGATCTGTAGTCCTTTAGGACAGTCAGATCCTTTTCCTTTACAGTCTTCTTATGCTTGAATGGATCCTTACCCTTGAGGTCGGCGGACTTTTCAGTGGTGGCAGACCCGCCGGATGACTGTGATGCCCTTGCGTCGGCAAGGGTCTGCTTCTGAGCCTCCTTCAGACGTCTGGTATTCAGATAATCGTCCAGCTGGCGGAAACCGAAGTAGGCGAAAAGCACACAAGCAGCAGTGATGACAGCCATACCGAGAAAGCGCTGGTGCTTTACTGCGCCCTCGGCGGTATCGACTACCTCCTTGTCACGAAGCAGTCCCACGGATTTGTCAGCGACCTTGTCGCCCAGATGCGCGAAGAAATCATGACCTATCTGAGTCTTGAAAACTATCTCGCCGTCACGGATAGTATTATAGAGACGAAGGACAAGAGCCGGGTCATCCATATCTATCCTTTTCTCTATCAGGGCGATCTTTTCCTTATCCTCCATTCCGTCACGGTATTCATGGTATGAATCGAAGATATAGTCACCAAGACGGAATTTCCGGAGACCGTCTATTTCCACAAGACCGTCAGAGGATGTCATTTCCTCTTTTCTGTCAGTGCCATCATCGAGACCGGCCTCTATGCGGGACTCCTTTTTTTCTTTTTCTATATAAGGCTTCATAGCCTCTGCAATCTCTTTTTCTCTCATGGCAAATATCTTAACACGGCATGCTCTTCTAGTAAAGTCCTGTAAAAAAACGCCTCCCCCTGGGGAAGCGCTCTGTTAATGCTTACTGATCATAATCCGATGGAATTGATACCTGAAACTCATTGGAGCTTCTGAATATGGTATCATTTGATCCCAGCTGGTTTACTACAATGTAATCGCCGTCTCTTATCTTATCGGAGTTGATATTTAGAACCTGACCGCTGACATAGGTCGTGTTGACCTTTTCTCCGTTGACATAGACCTTGGACCATGGGGTGAAGTTCTCGCCGTATATATGGAGCTTGTCATCATAGACATAGGTCCGGTCGATCTTTACAGGTCTGATACCCATTACTATGTCGGAGGCCGGATACATATCAACACCATGGTAAGCGTATCTCTTGCCGTAGAGCAGGTCATACTGGAGTGTCTCCAGATTCTTCAGATACTTCTCAGATTCAGGATCCACACCTCTGTCAGTCATGGTCTGGTCATAGTCAACGACTGTGCCGCCATGGATACCGAGCCTGTCGAAATATTCGGAAACCAGCTGATAGCTGGTCAGGTCCTGATCCTTCTTCTCCATCCCGAAGTTGTTCCAGGTGATGTATCTGGTCTTGTAGATATCGCCTGAAGTGACATCACTGTTCTTAAGACCCATGGTAGGCAGGTGGTCTCCGAAGCAGATAAGAAGGGTTGGCTCCTTTCTCTTTGCAAGCATTGCTGTATATTCCTTAAGGAACTTGTCAGTGTTGTGGAGCATGTTGATGTAGTATTCCCACATCCATTTGTGCTCCTCATCACTGCCCTTGAGCTTTACCGTGTATTCCGGATCCTGTATGACCTGCTGCTTAGGATAGTCGCCATGAGTACCGACTGTTATCGTATAGCAGTAATCAGGCCCTTGAGTAGAATCGAGAGCATCCTTTGTAGCACCGACGAGGATATCGTCGCGCGGCCATGTGTTGAGAGGAGTGTAATCGGTTATGTCGAGAAGCTCCTTGGAGGTAAAGGTGTCAAAGCCCATCTGGGAAAAGGCGTTGGCTCTGCTGTAGAAATTGCCTCCGTTATTGTGTACTACATGGGTCCCGTAGCCTAGCTTGGCGATGACATCTGCAGTGCTCTCGCAGTCAGTCTTTTTCAGAATGGTCTTCTGAGGATACTCACCGGGTCCGAAGAACTTGCAGCTCATGCCGGTGAGGATCTCGAACTCAGTGTTGCAGGTGCCGGCGCCGACCACAGGGACGGTGAGATGTCCGGTCGAATATTCTTTCTTTAGCTTATGGAAATAAGGGATGGGATCCTTATTATATGTAAGAGCCGGATACTCATCTATATCGAAGTAGGATTCGAGCAGGACGACGATTATGTTCGGCCTGACCTTGCCAGGAGTGGATTCGCCCTTCTCTGTGTCCTTTATGATATTGTCGACTGTCCTGGCAGAATAGTCCTTGGGCTGGTTCATACCGCGTCCAAGCATAGACATGGCAAAGCCGTATCCATAGCCATAGTCGAGATAGCCCTGAGCCAGGTTGCCAAAATAGGTCGCTAGGACCCCTGTGCTCTGTGCGATCTTCGTCACAGGGAAAAGACTTGCAAGGCCGACAGCGAATATAGCAAGTCTGACCCAGAGCTTGGTCTTGGGCTTCTGCTTGTGTCCCTTCATATGAAGGATAACCATAAGGAAGACATATATCAGTATGGCAATGAGACAAATGCCGGCCTGTTGGGCCGTGAAGTATTTGGTGTTCTGCATGGTCAGCAGATCGCCTATCATGCTGATATCGGTAAAGCCGAACGGAGTCACCCTGTTGGTAAGGATGATGCAGTTTATGATACCGAACATGACCACAAGGGCGGAAATGACCAGTCTGGCGAAGGTCCGCCGCGGTGTGACAAAGACCAGCAGGAGCAGTACATAGATTATGTATGAGTTGTAAAGGAAGGGCAGAGGGTGGTGTATGATGAATCCAAAGCCTTCTATAAGAGAGTGACGACTCAGTGATTCATTTACCAGACAAAGAAGCATTGCCCAGGGTAGATGAAGGATCAGAGCGTACTTGTTCATGAGATCAGTGATTTTTTTCAATGTGAACCTCCATTTGATTCCAGCGACCTCTTATTATATAATAGAAAAGTGCAATTTTCAACGGATTTAGAAAAAGGTTAGATTTATGCTGGACAACTGGATCATAATGTTCATACTGGCCATCTTCTTTGCGAGCATGACAGCGGTCTTTGCCAGAACAGCCCTTTTCGGGCTTTCCGGACCGCAGACGCTTCTTACGGCATCGGCGTCAGTGCTCGTGCTTTCATTTACCACTCTTTCCTTCAGCGGATTCTTCAAAAGCGCAAAGGCATTCGGCAAGGGCAGCATAGAGGATATCCTGATAGAGGGAGCGCTTCTTGCAGCAGGCTTCGTCTGTCTTCTGATAGCGCTTGGAATGGCGGAGACGATCTCGACGGCCTGCTTTTATCTGCTCGTGCCGGTCGCGGTCTTTGCTGTAAACATTTTTCTTTCAAGAAAGATCCCCCAGCCGGCACCGATAGTGATAAATGTGATGACGCTTACAGGCGTTCTGGCAATGGGGTTTGGTATAAAGCACAAAAAGGGCCTCTGGTGGCTTCCGGCCTTTCTTTCGGTTGCTTTTCTTACGGCTGAGAGGATATATGCTAAGGCAAATCCGATCGGAAGACTTGAGAGGGTTGCCGAATATTTTGTTATAGCTCTTATTGCGCTTGTCCTGTCCTTTGTGGTAAGGCATAAGGACCTGAAGAAGATCACAGCCTATCATGTGCTTTTTGCCATATTTACAGGAATAGCATTCTACTATGGGCCTATCTGCCTTCACAAGGCACTTGCAATCAGCTCATTTGACCTCTGGCTTTCGCTAATATATAATCTTTGGTTGGTATTTACAGTAGCCTTCAGCAGACTTTTTTTACGAGAGAAGGGCTCTGCAGGCACATATGCAGGACTTGGACTGATAGCGGGGGCAGAAGTGATAAGCTTCGTCCTCCAAAACTTTATATAAAGGAGAAAAATGGCTCTATCATTTCGTACCAGAGGCATGAGCAGATCAGCCAAACGCAGGATCATAATCCTCATAATAACCTTTCTGGTTTCTATAGTATTTTTTTACATTGTATTAAATCATCACAGCATACCGGCTACTCAGGAGATGAAAAAGCCATCGCTTCCTACTATTTCTGTTAGCACTGGTGGAGTCAAGCAGCTGTGTCTTTCGGGCTATCGGGCAAAGATGTCGTCAGGTGAGCTGGGAGGATATCTGCTTCCGCTGGGAAGCGACAGGAGGATCAGCGCAGAGATCCGTACCTATGGGGCAGAGGTGGAGAGGGCCTCTTATCAGATCAGGTCAGCTGACCAGGACAGGATCGTTTCATCTCAGAGGATAAGCGATCTGTCGGCTGGCGGGGACAGTGTGACCTTTGACGCCGAACTTACCAACCTTATCTCACCGGGAGAGCAATATATACTTGTGATAAGGCTTGATACCGGCGGACATAAGGTCTGGTACTACACAAGGCTTCAGATGACAGATAATGACAGGATCGGAGAAATGCTTCAGTTCATGAAGAACTTTCATGACAAGAGCCTTTCTGAGCACAGTGCCGAGATAGGCAGGTACTTAGAAACTGATAAGACTGAGGCTGATGATAACAGAAGTCTGGCCAGGGTAGACATAAGATCCCAGATCGGTGACATTTCGCTTGAGGGACTGTCGCATAAGGTGGTATCGGATCCGGTGACAAGCGTGACCCAGATCAGGGATGATACAATTCAGGCAGAGCTTTCGTATATGATCCGTATCGAAAACGAGCTTTATATGGCAAAGGAAAGCTACAGAGTGAGATATGGTGCCCCGAGGATGTATCTTCTCGACTTCAGCCGGACACTCGATGTGGTTCCGTCCGAGCATACCTTTTCTGTGAAGAAAAATGTCCTTTCAGTAGGAATAGCATCAACAGATATGAATACGGTGACTAATGAGGCGGGGTCTGCGGCAGCCTTTGTCCAGGCCGGGGGCCTCTATGAATACAGCCGAAACAAGGCAAGCATCACAAGGATCTTTTCATTTGGCGATGACTATGCCAGCGACCCGAGAGAAGCCAATCAGGATCATGAGATAAGGATACTGAATATCGATGCGGCCGGATCGATGGATTTCGCTGTCTACGGATACATGAATGCCGGAGAGCATGAGGGAATGAACGGGGTGGATCTCTACCATTATGACAGCGCGACAGGCATTTCCTCAGAGGAGGGCTTTATAGAGAGCAGACATTCTCTTTCCTATATAAAAGACAATTTCTCCGAGCTTCTCTACAGGACACCGGGCGGGCTTGTCTATCTGATGCAGAACGGAAGACTGCTTGGCATAGACTTAAATACAGGAGAGACAAGCCTTATGCTGAAGCAGATGCAGCCGGAGCAGTACAGCGTTTCGCCTGACTCCAGATATATAGCCTGGACAGATACTTCCGACCCGTCTGATACTATAAGGATAAGGGACCTCTCCGGCGGAAAGACCTACATGATAAAGGCCAGAGACGGCGAGAAGCTTAAGGTCATGTGCTTCATGGAGGACAATCTGGTATACGGCACCTGCAGCAGCGCCTCGGATCAGTATATGTACCGCCTTACCATAGTTAGCGTGAAGAATGAGAAGCTTACCAGGCTTAAGGAATATCAGAAGAAGGATATATATATAGAGAAGGTGACTCCTGACGAGAATGCGATAAGGCTCTACCGTATCAGAAGGACAGGAAAGGGATATAAGAGGACCTCATCCGATACTATCCTTAATACACTTGATACGTCAAAGGATACAGGGGCCTCTTATACTACAGAAAGCAGGCTGGGAAGGATCAGAGCGATAAAGCTCTCTCCTATATACAGTGATACTCCGTCAGAGATCAGATTTGCCGATAGCAGACTCTACTTCAATCCATCGGTGATATCTGTTGATTTGTATAATAAATAGTTGTATCCTTTTAGAAAAAGCAAACAGTGTTGTTTATAGAAAAAGGAAAGCAGGCAGACAATGTATCAGATAAATTTTGACGATCCGATCCATGTACATTTCATAGGCATCGGAGGTATAAGCATGAGCGGGCTGGCTGAGGTGCTTCTCGACAGACATTTCACAGTCAGTGGATCAGACAGGGCAGAAAATGACCTGATCAGGCACCTGGAGAAGCTTGGAGCTAAGGTCAGCTTCCCGCAGAGGGCAGTAAATATCACAGATGATATAGACTGCGTGGTCTATACTGCAGCCATCCATCCGGACAATCCTGAATTTGCCGAGGCAAAAAGCAGAGGGATACCTATGCTTACCAGGGCCCAGCTTCTCGGGGAGATAATGAAGCATTATGATAATAGTATCGCTGTAGCCGGGACCCATGGAAAGACCACGACATCTTCTATGATCTCCCAGATCCTGCTTGAGGGAAAGAAGGATCCTACTCTTTCGATCGGTGGTATTTTCAAGGCCATAAATTCCAATATCCATGTGGGTTCATCTGATCTCTTCCTGACAGAGGCCTGCGAGTATACTAACAGCTTTCTTTCTCTTTTTGCGAAATATTCAGTTATCCTGAATGTGGAGGCTGAGCATCTGGACTTTTTCAAGGATATAGATGATATCAGGAATAGCTTCCATCAGTTCGCTAAAGATACTAAGGCCGACGGAGCAGTCATAATAAATGATGAAATCCCTGACTACAGACAGCTCGTAGACGGTATAGATGCCAGGGTGATAACGGTCGGCTTCAACGAGGGAGCCGACTATCATGCCTCCGATATAAGCTATGATAAGACGGGAGAGGCAAGCTTTGAGGTAACAGGCTTCGGCCAGGACTTAGGTCAGGTCAGGCTGTCCGTTCCGGGAAGACATAATGTCGGAAATGCTCTGGCTGCGATTGCTGTTGCCAGGGAGCTAGGCTTTGATATGGATCAGATCAGGGCAGGGCTTGCCAAGTTCGGAGGAGCCAAGAGAAGGCTCGAGCTCAAAGGGAAGTATCACGGGGCTACGGTTATCGACGATTATGCCCACCATCCTACAGAGGTCAGGGCCTCTCTTGAGGCAGCAGGCAGATACCCGCATAAGAAGCTGTATGTGGTCTTCCAGCCCCATACCTATACCAGAACAAAGGCCTTTCTTGACCAGTTTGCTGATGCCCTGTCTCAGGCTGATCAGGTAGTGCTGGCAGAGATCTTCCCGGCAAGGGAGAAGGATATATATGGTGTACATTCGGCTGACCTCTGCGAAAAGGTGCGAGAGAAAGGCACTGCCTGCGAGGTTTTCCCTTCCTTTGATCAGATTGAGGAATTTTTACAAAAAAATATTGCTGACGGCGATCTGTTGATAACTATGGGAGCCGGAGACGTGTACAAAATAGGCGAAGACCTGCTTAAGCAGGAGTTATAAACATTATCCACAATTTCCGGTGGATTTATTTCACCGGGCATTGTGGATTTTTAATGGCTTATTATATGGATTCCACAGACTTATCCACTTTATCCACATTTGCCTATTAACATAATAGTTAAAGGAAATGTAATTTATTTGTAATAATCGATGTGATATAATGCACAGGACAATAAAGGAAAGGGATATCTCAATGGCAGATATAAGTCTTCATAACGCCGGCCCTGTGCCTGTGACGTGCATTTCGAATTATTTCATAGATCATTTTCTTTCGGAGCTTTCCGGAGAGGCAGTAAAGGTCTACCTCGCCCTTCTGCGCCTTGCGGGAGACAGACAGAGCGGATTTTCATGCTCTCTTATATCCTCAAGGGTCGGCACAGGTGTCCGTGAGGTGCGTACAGCTCTTGATGCCCTTTCCTCAAAGGGGCTTCTATCGCTTGATTATGACAGCGAGGGGGAGCTTTGCGATATCTGTATCAACGAGATCGGGACAGACAGGACTGCGGAGGAGAAGCCTGTCAGGAGGGAGAAGGCTCCTGTGGAAATGGCTGAGCCTGTGAAGGAGGAGACCAAAGAGCCTCCTCAGATGGACACAGAGGCGACAGAGCTAAGGAGTGATCCTGAGGTGAAGACCATACTTTTCATAGCCCAGAGATATCTGGGACGTACTCTCTCTAATAAGGATCTGCAGATGATCACATACTGGTATTTTGACCTCCATATGAGCGTCGATATGATAGACTATCTGATCACCTCAAGCATTGAAAAGGGCAAGACCAGCATAAGCTATATGAATCAGATAGCCATTGCCTGGTACAAGAAGGGTATAGGCAGCAAGGAAGAGGCTGCTATGGAGCAGAGACAGTTCTCATCCGAGGCAAATGCTGTTCGCAGGGCCTTCGGGATCAGCGGTCATGCCTTAGCCCCTGCCGAGCTTGATTTTATTGACAGGTGGTTTCACGAATGGGGCTTTTCCGAGGAGCTCGTCACTGAGGCCTGCAGCCGCGCCATAGTAAATACCGGCAAGGCGAATTACGCCTATGCTGAGAAGATCTTAAAGGGCTGGCATGACAAGGGCATAAAGACCCTGGATAAGGTCGCTGAAAGCGACAGCGCCCACAGGCAGGAGAATGAAAAGAAGTATAACAGAGCCGGCTCACAGCAGGGAAAGAACAAGAGCAGCTTTTCATTTTCCGAGACCAACGGATATGACGATGCGGCTGTTGCTGCTGCAATGCTGCAGCGGAATAATTTTTGAATTCTATGAAATTGACAAACACTCAGTACAATTCTATAATGCAGGAGTATCGCCGTCTGCAGCAGGACAGGGATGAGCTTATCAGGAAGCGGAAGAGGGAGCTTAGGGAAAAGGTTCCGGGCTTTGCGAGGCTTGATGACGATTTCATCGCCCAGGGCAGGAAGGCGCTTTTCAATTCACTCTCCCAGGGCGGCAGGGCTGATTTCAAGGGCCTGACTGATAGCGTGATATTTCAGGAGAAGGATCTTCTGAGGAGAAACGGATATCCTGAGGACTACCTTGACCCTCCATACCAGTGTCCGGACTGCAGGGACAGTGGCTATATAGACGGAGAACCCTGTCATTGCATGAAGAAGAGGGCAATAGAGATAGTGTTTAAGGATGAGCCTGTTATGAAACGTATGCTTACTGACCGTTTCAGTGATTTCTCGCTCGACTATTATCCGACTGACCGTATAGATCCTCAGACCGGCGCCTCAGCCAGGGACTGGGCGAAAAGGGCTCTTGAGGCCAGCAGGGGCTTTGTCGATACCTTCGGAGACGGGATCAGGAACATTGTCTTCTATGGCTCCGCCGGCTCGGGCAAGACCTTTCTTTCGAGCTGTATAGCCGGAAGCCTGTTAAGAGAAGGAAAGACCGTCCTTTATCTTTCTGCAGCAAGGCTTTTTGATGTGATGGCCGATCATTCGTTCAGAAGAGACGGATATTCGGACGATGTGGGATACACAAGTATCTTTTCATCGGACCTTCTGATAATAGATGATCTCGGGACAGAGATTTCCAATGCATTCACGTCTCTGTCTCTTTTTGATGTGATTCAGTCGAGAGCTTCATCTGAGAAGGCTGTAATCATTTCCACCAATCTGGATCTTAAGGAGATCCGCGGGAGATATACCGACAGGATATACTCGCGGCTCATTGAGAGATATAACTTTTACCATCTGTTTGGTTTCGACGGCAGGTACGAAAACGGACTGAAGAACTTGAAACCTGCAAAGAAAAATGGAGGACATTAAGACATGCCGGCAAATGATGACATCCTGGCTTCACGTAAACCAGTAGCCCCTCTGGGACTCATTTCCTTAAAAAGCTGCGAGGCCTTAGGCGACAAGGTGGACTGCTACCTTGTGAAGTGGCGCAAGAACCGTAAATCAGACCATCTGGATTTTGTAGATCAGAATAATTACAAGGCTGATACCTACAAGATCTCTGTTTCCTGCCCTAGATTCGGAAGCGGAGAGGCAAAGGGTACTATAAATGAGTCTGTAAGAGGTCTGGATCTCTATATAATGGTAGATGTGACTAACTACAGCCTGACCTATTCGCTCTGTGGCCAGACCAACCATATGTCGCCAGACGATCACTATTCCGATCTGAAGAGAGTCATAGCTGCCGTAGGAGGCAAGGCCAAGAGGATCACTGTTATCATGCCTTTCCTCTATGAGAGCAGGCAGCACAGAAGGACAGCAAGAGAGTCACTCGACTGCGCTATGGGTCTGCAGGAGCTTGTAAATATGGGTGTTGAGAATATCATCACATTTGACGCTCATGACCCCAGGGTACAGAATGCCATCCCGCTTCACGGATTCGAGTCAGTCCAGCCGGCATATCAGTTCATAAAGGGTATCTGCCGTGAGGTAAAGGACCTTTCGATCGACAATGATCACCTGATGATCATAAGCCCGGACGAGGGTGGTACAAGCCGTGCGGTATATATGGCTACAGTTCTTGGTGTCGATATGGGAATGTTCTACAAGCGCCGCGATTACTCAAAGATCGTCGACGGTCGCAACCCTATCGTAGCGCATGAATTCCTTGGAAGCTCTGTCGAGGGCAAGGACGTGATCATTGTAGACGATATGATCTCATCTGGTGAGTCTATGATCGACGTAGCAAGGGAGCTCAAGAAGAGAAAGGCAAGAAGGATTTTCTGCGTGGCTACATTCGGCCTCTTCACGAACGGCCTGGCTTCATTCGACAAGGCAGTCGAGGAAGGTACTATTTTCAAGGTAGTAACTACCAACCTTGTATACCAGACCGAGGAGCTGCTTTCCCGCGATTACTACATCAACTGCGACATGAGCAAGTACATAGCCTACATCATAGATACATTAAACCACGATTGCTCTATATCAAGCCTGCTCGATCCGTATGAGAGGATTGATAAGCTTATTGGGAAGTATAAAGGGGCCAGGGCCTAGGGGACAGGGGTAGGCCGCTAAACGCCAGCCCCTGATCTCCTGACCCTCGTGCCTGCCACCTTCTTTGCCACAAATGCTGCCGCTGTTCCTATTGCCATCCCTGCCAGCACATCTGTCGGGAAATGTACAAACAGGTACATCCTTGACAGAGCAATAAGGGATGCAAGGACCAGTGCGCAGGCTCCGTATTTTTTATTATATAAGAATATTGAGACTGCAACTGCAAATGAGGCTCCGGAATGTCCGGAAGGGAAGGAATAGTCCTTAGGGATCCTGATCAGCATATCAACTGAGTGATCGATCCAGCAGGGGCGTGGCCTTTGAACTATATTTTTTACAATGAAGATAATAAGCGCCTCGCCAGAAAGGGCCAGGCCGCAGGTCACGCCTATCCTTTTATCCTTTGCAAATATCAGTATAAGTATTGTAAGGACGATCCAGAAGATCCCTCCATCTCCGAAACGGGTTATAAATTTGAAAAATCCGTCCAGAAGAGGGGTATGTATGGTCTGCAGCGCATGAAGTATCTTAAATTCCCAGCTCATTATTTTGAATCCTGACTTTTTTCTGATTTGTTTTTGATTTAACCATTTCATAGCTCCTGCCGGCTCTCACTCAGACCGTGATCCCGGCCTCGCGGAGGACAGATGCGATCTCGCGTATCCTGTCATTCCTTAGCGTTTCTGCTGAGGCGAAAGCTCGCGGATGGTAATGCCTGACATATTCGATGATAGCATCGAGAGAATCAATTGTTTCCTCGCCCAGCTTGATGAATTTTTCTGCAGACATAGAATGAGACAGCGATTCGCCTCTCAGATAGTAGTTGTAAAGAGGCCTGTTAAGCCAGCTGATTGAGGGATCTCCTATCTGATCGAGCCGCTCGAGTGTCCAGAGCTTGTCTTCATAGTGGGAAAGATTTTCCCTGAAGCCTGGAATGGAGCCGTTTTCTGTGATCGAGCTGACCCGCCAGATCTTGTTCCAGGGATAACCTCCTCCGCATAGATATGGATCCTCAAGGATCATCTGATAGAGCTTCTCATTTGTGGCTTCTGTCTCTTTTTTTTCAAATACATATGAAAAAAGCTTATCCTTCTGGTGGATATACCAGCCGTATATGCACAGATCGGATGAGCTCTCCTCCATCTGCCTGAAAAGAGCCGACAGACAGCCGGGCTCCAATGTGTCGTCAGCGTCGGCAAACATCAGATATTTGCCGCTGATCTGCCTGAGGCAGGCATTTCTGGCAGATGAGACACCGCTGTTTTCCTGACCTATAAGCCTGATTCTAGCATTCGTGGAGGCGGCCTTTCTAAGGATCGACCAGGAATCGTCGCAGGAGCCATCATCGCAGATGATCCATTCATAGTCGGTGAAATCCTGCTTCTCGACAGACCCTATAAGGGCAGGGAGATATATTGCAGCATTATATACTGGAGTGATCAGTGAAATTTCCATAAGCATAAGTATAACCGGATTTGGAAAAGATGCAAGGCCGAAAGCCTGTAGGTAAGAGCGAGTCGAAGACGAAGCTCGAACCACAGGCGAGGCCGCTGTCTGAGATTAGCGAGAATGAGTCGAAGACGAAGTTCGAGCTTAACGAAGACAGCTTCCTTAGCAAGGAGGTGCGAGGTGTGAGGTGCGAGGTGAGAGGTGCGAGGTGCGAGGTGTGGGGTACGAGGCCGATAGGACTGGATTTTTTGGGGATATTATGGTAGTATATAAAAATTGCGTAGGGAAGGGTAAAAGGGTATAGGGGTTAGGGTATAGAGGATCAGAGCGGCACTTTGTAATACTGCCAGCTGCTGGCCCATCCAGGAGGACAAAATGACATTATATGACGAACTTGTAGCCAGAGGCCTTATAGCTCAGGTTACAGATGAAAAAGAAATCAGAGACCTTATAAACAACGGGAAGGCTACCTTCTATATTGGCTTCGATCCGACTGCTGACTCACTGCATGTCGGACATTTCATGGCTATGATCCTGATGAAGAGGCTGCAGCAGGGCGGCAACAAGCCTATTGCCCTGATGGGCGGTGGGACAGCCATGATCGGAGATCCTTCGGGTCGTAGTGATATGAGAAAGATGATGACGACCGAGACGATCGATCACAATGTAGAATGCTTCAAGAAGCAGATGAGCCGTTTCATCGAGTTTGGAGAGGGAAAGGCCAGGATTGTAAACAATGCAGACTGGCTGCGTAATCTCAATTTCCTTGACTTTATGCGCGATATAGGGCCATGCTTTTCTGTAAACGAAATGCTTCGTGCCAGATGCTATGTGAACCGTCTGGAAAAGGGACTGTCATTCCTTGAATTCTCCTATATGCTGATGCAGAGCTACGATTTCATGAGGCTCTACCAGGATTACGGCTGCAATATGGAGTTCGGTGGAGATGACCAGTGGTCAAATATGCTCGGAGGAACGGAACTTATCAGGAAGAAACTGGGTAAGGATGCCTATGCTATGACGATCGCCCTCCTTCTGAAGCATGACGGGACCAAGATGGGAAAGACCGCCGGTGGAGCTGTCTGGCTCGATCCTGACAAGACAAGTCCGTACGATTTTTACCAGTACTGGAGAAACGTAGACGATCAGGACGTGCTTGGCTTCCTTCGCAAGATGACCTTCCTTCCGCTTGAACAGATCGATGAGATGGACAAGTGGCAGGGTGAGCAGCTTAATGAGGCCAAGAAGATCCTGGCCCATGAGCTCACATCCATGGTTCACGGCGAGGATGAGGCGAGAAAGGCAGAGGAGGCCGCAGTATCTATATTTACGAGTGGTTCAGCTGAGAATATGCCTTCAGCTCAGATTGCTGAAAAGGATTTCCGCGATGGTAGTATTGATATAATCGGCGTTCTGGTAGCAGCAGGTCTGGCTTCCTCGAGAAACGAAGGGAGAAGGGCAGTCGAGCAGGGCGGAGTCACTGTAAACGGAGAAAAGGTGACCGATATCCACACTTCCTATGAAAAGGCGGATTTTGAGAAGGACTTCATCCTGCGTAAGGGTAAGAAGAAATTCTGTAAGGTAACACTTTAATGGGATTTTACATTTAACAGGCAATAATAGACCGGAGGCGTGATAGGCCTCCGGTCGTTTTGGTTCTGATCCTCTCGAAATGGGAAGATACTTGTATCTATACCCTGTCCACTTTTTATGCTACAATGATCATATGGCAAACCCCTGAGAAAGGACGGCATGGACTATGGAGAGACTTCTTCCGACAAGTGTACAGACATTCGAGACATTAAGGGACAAGGGTATGGTCTATGTGGATAAGACCAGCTATATAGACAGGCTTAGGAAAAAGAGCCGGGAGATCTTTCTCAGCCGGCCGAGACGTTTTGGAAAGAGCCTTTTTACCTCTACGCTGGAAGCTTATTTCCTGGGAAAGAAGGAGCTATTTACAGGACTAAGCATTTCTGAAATAGAAGAGAAGAAGGGAGATCAGGCTTGGAGGACATATCCGGTTATACCCTTCTATCTGGCAAGCGGGGAATTCAACAGGGAAAACGGACTTGAAGATATACTGGACGGTGTTCTGGAAAGCTGTATTGAGAACTATGGATTGACAGGCGATTATTCTATAAATGGAGAGACTCTGCCGAGAAGGTTCAAAAGTCTTCTTGAGCGTCTTTATCAGAAGACAAAAAGCCCTGTAGTGGTCCTTATCGATGAGTACGACAATCCGCTGCTGAAGGCAGAGGACCCTGAGCAGGAGAAGAGGAACAGGGAGCTCTACAAGGCTTTTTTCTCGGTGCTCAAGGACCAGGACAGATATCTGGAGTTTGTATTCTTTACCGGGGTCACGAAATATTCAAAGGTCTCTATCTTTTCGGATCTGAACCAGCTGAAGGATATATCCCTGCTGGATGAATTTTCAGGTATCTGTGGCTTTACCGGAAAGGAGATAAGGGATACCTTTTCTCCGGAGATAAAGGAGATGGCAGAGAGCAGAGGCATTTCTGTGGATGAGTGCCTTGCACAGATGAAGGAAAAGTATGACGGCTATCATTTCTCGGGGAATTCTGAAGGCATATATAGTCCCTATAGTGTGATAAATGCCTTGTCGGACCGGGAGCTTGGGAGCTACTGGTTCGGTTCAGCTTCGCCTGGCCTGATAGTAAAGAAATTCGAATCTTCTTCTGCATCTGTGAGTCAGCTCGAGAAGGGGGTAGAGGTCACCAAGGCGGATATGATGGATTATCGTATAGATGATCCGGACCCGATCCCCCTGTTTTATCAGTCAGGCTATCTGACCATAAAATCATATGACCCGGAATTCCTTACCTATACTCTGGGTTTTCCGAACAGTGAGATAAAGTATGGCTTTTACAGGGCGCTGGTTCCTTATGTGCTGGGAGAAAAGGATGCACAGACGAACTTTTCAGTGCGCGATCTGGTGCTGGCAATCAGGAAGGGCGATGTTGATTCTCTGTACACACAGCTTCATTCCCTTTTCGCTTCAGCGCCATATATGACGACCAGGGCAGCATCATATGAGGAGGTATGGAGAAACCAGATCTTCCTGATATTTGAGTTGATCGGAGAGTTCGTAGTCTGTGAACAGCACACGTCAGAGGGCAGAAGCGATATAGTGATAGAAACCAATGACTATGTGTATATAATGGAATTCAAGGTCAACGGAAGTGCAGAGGAGGCATTAAAGCAGATCGAGGAAAAGGGATATGCACAGAGATACAGGGCTGGCAAGGCACAGATCATAGAAATAGGAGCAAGCTTTTCGAGCAGGCAGCGGAATATAGAGGAATGGCGGGCGAAAAGGTGAGAGGGGTGAGGTGATCGCGGTTTCTAGTATGGCCATAAAGATCAAGGCAGGACAGAACCAACTACGATCTATTACTACGAGAAACATCTGATAGAGATCTATCCGGCAATGGGATATTTTGGCTCCAACCCTCTCGGTCTAGGGAAATACTTGAAGCACAAGGGAATTAGATATAAGAAGTACTACCGGTACAAAAATTTTTCAAATGCTGTATCGGAGAAAAAGAAGTGCGTGATGGTAATGTCGCAGTGGAACAGGTTGCCGGATAAGGGTATTCATACTTATGCAATAAAGAAAAATAGTGCAAATGATTTTGCTGGATTCAACTATAAGTATGATACCAAACCAAATCCAAGAAAACGGTTAGTAAGCTTTGCTGACGGCGGGTTTATAGTGGGGTATCTTGTATGGTGAATAATAGAAGAATAAAGATCGTTTCGGTAATTTTATTACTTGTTGTAGTTATTACGACTATAACGGCCTGTGGGAAAAAATTCTGGCAATATAATACAGGATGGTTTAGTGAAGATCCGTATATATATATAGCACCTAACCATACTGATAATATGATAACTGTGGATGGAAAAAAGAAGCAGCTTAATGCAGCCTGGGATCCATCGGGGTTAGAAATATACTTTTATGATCCGAAAAAGCCAGAAAAGGAGGGTGAACACGAGGATAATTATATAATCATCGGTGAGGTAAAGATAAGGGGCGGCAAGCTGTATATGAAGGTCACCAAGGACACGGTAAGTGATCTGAAGGGAAAGACAATAGTCTTCGAGCAGAAGAGGCCGGCGGATCTGGATCAGTTGCTTAAGGTATAGATGAGAGAGTATAGATAAGCTTTTTCAGACCTCGCAGCTAACACCTGTATCTATACCCTGTCCCCTTTTTATGCTACAATGATCATATGGCAAACCCCTGAGAAAGGACGGCATGGACTATGGAGAGACTTCTTCCGACAAGTGTACAGACATTCGAGACATTAAGGGACAAGGGTATGGTCTATGTTGATAAGACCAGCTATATAGACAGGCTTAGGAAAAAGAGCCGGGAGATCTTTCTCAGCCGGCCGAGGCGTTTTGGAAAGAGCCTTTTTACCTCTACGCTGGAAGCTTATTTCCTGGGAAAGAAGGAGCTATTTACAGGACTAAGCATTTCTGAAATAGAAGAGAAGAAGGGAGATCAGGCCTGGAGGACATATCCGGTTATACCCTTCTATCTGGCAAGCGGGGAATTCAACAGGGAAAACGGACTTGAAGATATACTGGACGGTGTTCTGGAAAGCTGTATTGAGAACTATGGATTGACAGGCGATTATTCTATAAATGGAGAGACTCTGCCGAGAAGGTTCAAAAGTCTTCTTGAGCGTCTTTATCAGAAGACAAAAAACCATGTAGTGGTCCTTATCGACGAGTACGATAATCCGCTGCTGAAGGCAGAGAACCCTGAGCAGGAGAGGAGGAACAGGGAGCTCTACAAGGCTTTTTTCTCGGTGCTTAAGGACCAGGACAGATATCTGGAGTTCGTATTTTTTACCGGGGTCACGAAATATTCAAAGGTCTCTATCTTTTCGGATCTGAACCAGCTGAAGGATATATCCCTGCTGGATGAATTTTCAGGTATCTGTGGCTTTACCGGAAAGGAGATAAGGGATACCTTTTCTCCGGAGATAAAGGAGATGGCAGAGAGCAGAGGCATTTCTGTGGATGAGTGCCTTGCACAGATGAAGGAAAAGTATGACGGCTATCATTTCTCGGGGAATTCTGAAGGCATATATAGTCCCTATAGTGTGATAAATGCCTTGTCAGACAAGAAACTAGGGCGGTACTGGTTTGGGTCAGCTTCACCAAGGCCGATAATAAAAAAGCTGGAAGAGTCCCCTATCAGGCCTGATGAGCTGGAAAACGGCGTGACAGTCAGGGAATCAGATATAATGGATTACCGGATCGATGATCCGGACCCGATCCCCCTGTTTTATCAGTCAGGTTATCTTTCGATAAAAAAGTATCTGCCGAGGTTTGAATCGTACGTTCTTGGCTTTCCTAATGAAGAGGTGAAGTATGGTTTCTTGAATTCGCTTCTGCCGTTTGTTTTAGGCGAGGCGGACAGAGAAAAATCGTTTTCTGCTCAGAAAATAGTGATGTCGCTGGAAAATGGTGATACCGACGCTCTGTACACACAGCTTCATTCCCTTTTCGCTTCAGCGCCATATATGACGACCAGGGCAGCATCATATGAGGAGGTATGGAGAAACCAGATCTTCCTGATATTTGAGCTGATTGGAGAGTTCGTAGTCTGTGAACAGCATACGTCAGAGGGCAGAAGCGATATAGTGATAGAAACCAATGACTATGTGTATATAATGGAATTCAAGGTCAACGGAAGTGCAGAGGAGGCATTGAAGCAGATCGAGGAAAAGGGATATGCACAGAGATACAAGGCCAGCAGGGCACAGATCATAGAAATAGGGGCAAGCTTTTCAAGCAGGCAGCGAAATATAGAGGAATGGCGGGCGAAAAGGTGAGAGGAGTTTGAATGAAAAAGCAAAGAGTCCTTCTTATAGTAGTAGTTGTAGAAAGCTTTCTTCTTGTATTGGCAGGAGCCTTATGCTTTTACTTTACAAGGAACACAGACAGACCGGTATATACGAAGCTAGAAGATGATAATGGCACACTTGAATATTGGTATGAGTTTTCAGACGGTCGATTATATAAGGAGACCTCTATTCTCACGATCACTGATTTGAAAGCCTATTCAGAAGGTGAGGACCCGGAGAAGGTCTATCAGCTAAGGTCAAAGATAATAAATACCTGGAATAAAAAATACAAGGGGTATAGTGGTAAAATCTGGAGAAAAGGAAACAGGTGCACGATTATAGAATGCACTTATATAGACCTGCTTTCTGATAAGGAACTTAAGACTATGGGTATGCAGGATAAGGCTACTTTAAGGAAGCTGAAGAGGGATGATATTAAGCCGATCAGAATGGGAAACTATAAATGAACACAGGCGGGTGATAATAAGTCTGGTTTTGGTTGAGGGGGCCTAGGAGCTAAGGTATAGGGCCAAGGGTCTATGGGATCCGGAGACAGTATGTAAAATATACACTTGCTATATCAAAGCCAACCCGAGAAAAGCGGAGGCATAATAAATCTATATTTTCGAGCAGGCAGCGGAATATAGAGGAATGGCAGGCGAAAAGGTGAGAGGTGAGAGGGCAGAACTTTCATAGCCGTAGGTATCTATGCTAGCTTTTTATACTCACATCTTAACGACTTTTAAATACGAGATCAGGCCTTGGCGGTGATTTCTTAAGTGCTATGGGATGATAAGACAATGTCTGATCATTCGGCGCCGGACAAAAGCTGTTGACAGAAAACATGAAGATGTGATAAAATAATTCTGATAATAGGCAACGAGATATTGAAATTAGGAGGTTTCTAATATGAAAAAAATTATTATGATCGTGTTTGCGATAACAGCTGTTGTATGCTCTTCTGTTTTAAATCCTGTATCAATTAAGGCTTCAGACATTTATTTTACTAATCAGAACGGAGTTACACTGAGCAAGGATCAATACGAGTATCTTTCGAAATTTTTCAGCTATGATACTTTATATACGATGAGTAAGTCGGGGTTGGAATCTTTAAAAGACGAGAATGATCTTCACTCAATAAATACAGAAAAGTATATTCGTGTAGATGAGTGGTATGACCGGAACGGAAATCTTGTTTCGAGTACGGAAAAAGAGGTTGATAAGAATACCGCTGAAAACTATAAGGGATCGAATCCCTTGAAGTCGTATCAGACATCACATACTACGAGTATGAAAAAAATAAGCATGCAGGTTTTAGCGGGTAATGATTCTAGAATAGTTACAATCACTAATAAGTGGCTGTCGATTCCTTCAACAAAATCGTATGATGTTCTGGCGTTAAGACCGGAAACACGATCTTGCGTGATTAATTCAGCAAGTTTAATGAGTGCATATCAAAAATATGATGGTATAACTATTGGCTACGGATCTTCCAGCGAAAATGTAAAAGTGAAGCCGGGATTAAATGGGGATGGTGGAGTAGGCATTTCGATGAATATACCTGACAGTACCAGCGATTCACTTGAATCTTCGTTGACAGTGCAATTTTTTTCAGGAGCGAAGATATTTGAAGTATATGGTACTTACCAGCATGCAGCCTCACCTGTCACATTATCACAGTCAAAGAGCTATAGCTTCAGCTCGGCAGGACTTGGAAACGTACTGTATTATTCAAATAGCAGCATAAGAAGTAAGTATGATAATACACGTGGCCTGTATTTAAACTATAGATACGGGGAGGAATTTGAATGAAAAAGCAAAGAGCCCTTCTTGTAGCGGTAGTTGTAGAAAGCTTTCTCCTTGTAGTGGCAGGAGTCTTGTGCCTTTACTTTGCGAAAAACACGGACAGTCCGGTATATATAAAACAGGAAGAAAAATATGATACGGTGGAATATTGGTTTGAGTTTTCAGACGGCCGATTATATAAAAAGACCAGCATACTTACGATTCCGGACTTAAAAGCCTATTCAGAAGGTGAGGACCCGGAGAAGGACTATCAGTTAAGGTCAAAAATGATAGATACCTGGAATAAAAAATATAAGGGGTATACTGGTAAAATCTGGAGAAAAGGAAACGGCTGTACGATAATACAATGTACTTATATCGACCTGCTTTCTGATAAGGAGCTGAAAGCCATGGGTATGCAGGACAAGGCTACTTTACGAAAACTGAAAAGGAATGATATTAAACCAATCATAATGGGAAACGATAAATGAATACAGCCGGGAGATAATAGGTTTGCTTTTGCTTCATTTTGTTCTGATTGAGAAACAATAGACCGGAGGTGGAATGTCGTATTGACAAACCTCCGGTGGTTTTTTATACTAAGCAGGAAATATGTGTGAGGGAGTAGTTCGCATCCCCGATGTGATTTGCCAACAATCCCGAGGTTTTATCCTCTGGCAAATCTTAATGAATGAGACTCGTGCATAAGGTGAGCTTTTTTGGCGCGCTTTATGCAGGGGCCTCATTTTTTTTCGGAGGAACTGCTCCGATGGAGGTAAAATATGTGGATAGCTGAGATATTCCTGCTGGGAATAGGGCTTTCGATGGATGCGCTTGCGGTCGCGGTCTGTAAGGGGCTTGCGATGAGCAGGGTCAATAAGAAGCAGTGCCTCGCTATAGCAGCCGCATTCGGAGGCTTTCAGGCCCTTATGCCGGTCGCGGGCTGGCTTCTGGGAAGTACATTTGCAAGGTACATAAAGAGCATAGACCACTGGATCGCTTTTCTCCTGCTCCTTTACATAGGAGGCAAGATGGTTATAGATGCGATAAGGGAATGGAACAGGATGCCTGATGAGGCCGGTGCAAGGACAGATCCTCCGCTCGATGTCAGGGAGCTTCTTATGCTTGCTGTTGCCACGAGCATAGATGCGCTTGCAGTTGGAGTTACATTTTCGTTCAGCTGGCATTTTAATATAGGACTTGCAGCCGCGATAATCGGAGTGACGACATTTGCCATATCATATGGAGGGGTCTATATAGGAAATATCTTCGGGGCAAGGTTCGAAAAAAGGGCTGAGCTTGTCGGCGGACTGATACTTATTGCAATAGGTGTACGTATTCTTGTGACCCATCTTATGGGGCTTGAATAGAAAGGAATTATTATGGAAATGTTTCTGACAGTGATAATGCTTCTTGCAGGATTTGTGCTTCTGATCAAGGGCGCTGATTTCTTTGTGGATGGCAGCTCCTCGGTTGCCAGACAGTTCAGGATACCGGGGCTTGTGATCGGGATGACAATAGTCGCCATGGGGACCTCCCTGCCTGAGCTGTCTGTTTCCGTGACAGCCTCTATTAAGGGAAGCAACCAGCTGGCAGTAAGTAATGTTGTGGGATCGAATATCTTCAACCTGATGGTGGTGCTTGGAGCCTCGGCACTATTCTCGGTGCTTGCAGTCCAGAAATCGGTGATAAGGATCGATCTGCCATTTTCAATATTCGCTGCTGCAGTTTTGGCGGTAATGGCGCTTACCATGGGAGAGGTAAACCGCATTGGCGGAGTCATCCTGCTTGCACTTTTTGCTTATTTCATCTGGTCAATGATACACAGGACTCTGGTATCCAGAAAGACAGCAGAGGAGATAAAGGAGGAAGAACAGGAGGATAAGGATATAAAGATCCTGCCGTTCTGGCTTTCCCTTATATATATAATAGGTGGTATGGCAGCCATAAAATTCGGTGGTGACTTCGTCGTTGACGCTGCTGTTAAGATTGCAGGAGCTCTTGGAGTCAGCCAGACGCTTATAGGTCTTACTATAGTAGCATGTGGTACATCTCTTCCTGAGCTTGCGACCTCTATAGCTGCTGCCCGGAAGAACGAGCTTGATATGGCAGTAGGGAACGCAGTCGGATCAAATGTTTTCAATATTCTTGCCATACTTGGTATAGCAGCAGTTATCACTCCGGTAAAGGTGACGACGGAGAATATCATAGACACCTTAGTCCTTATCGCTTTTTCTGCAGTAGTGTGGCTTTTCTGCTTCAGAAAAAGAAAGATCACCAAGCCTTACGGAATAGCGATGATAGCGATGTATGCGGGGTATCTGGGTTATATTATCTGGAGGTGATGATTCTGCCCTCACACAAAGGAAGTTCTTTTCGCTAAGCTCGAGCTTCGCCTATAAGGAAGTTCTTTTCGCTAAATTCGAGCTTCGCCTATGGCTCGCTCTCATTAATCTCAAAGAACGGCCTCGCACAGGACTCGAACTTCGCTCACGCTCGTTCTCGTCTCTGTGCTTTCGGCCACTTCCTAAATTTCTCATCCTGTAGTATAATAGCCATATACAACCTTGATCATTGAAAGGAGGCCACTTTATGGGATTTTTTGATACAATAGAAGAAGCTGGCAGGGGGATCGGTGCTGCGGCAAAGGATGCGGCCAGGACTGCACGGCTTAATATGAAGCTCAAGGATCTGGATGTGAAGCTTCATAAGGAGTACGAGTTGATCGGACAGAAGTATTATAAGGCACACTGCGATGAGGATACGCCGGATAACCGTAAGGTGAAGGAGATCTATGCTGAGATCGCAGCCACAAAGGACCAGCTCGCAGATATCAGAGGAGAGAGCCTATGCCCTAGCTGTGGCGAGTTCGTTGACAAGAATTCAAGGTTCTGCAACCATTGCGGTGCGCCGCTTGCGGAGACGGTCGACGAGGATGATGTGACAGTCGAGGAGCCGGAGGATAAGACCTGCGAGGAGCCTGACAGGGAGACAGATAAAGAGGCTTGCGAGGAAGAAAAGTCGCAGGATTGAAGGACGCAGGAAAAGAGTATTTTTAAGGAGCATATTTTGACAAACAAGGGACCATACTACATCACAACAGCAATTGCCTATACCTCGGGAAAGCCGCATATAGGTAATACATATGAGATCATTCTTGCGGATGCCATAGCCAGATTCAAGCGGAAGGAAGGATATGATGTATATTTCCAGACCGGATCGGATGAGCACGGACAGAAGATAGAGACCCGCGCCATTGAGGATGGCTGCACGCCGAAGGAGTTCGTGGATAAGACGGCAGCAGAGATAAAGAGACTCTGGGATATGTGCAATACTACATATGACCGTTTCATCAGGACTACCGACGAGGACCATGTGAAGACGGTCCAGAAGATTTTCCGCAAGCTTTATGATCAGGGAGATATATATAAGGGCTCATATGACGGAATGTACTGTACCGAGTGCGAAGCATATTATTCGGCTTCCCAGCTTACGGAGGACGGCAGATGCCCTGTCTGCGGAAGTGAGGTACATCAGATGAGCGAGGAAGCATATTTCTTCCGTATGAGTAAGTATGCCCCGAGGCTTATCGACTATATCAACGATCATCCTGAGTTCATCCAGCCGGTCTCAAGGAAGAATGAGATGATGAACAACTTCCTTCTGCCGGGACTTTCAGATCTGTGCGTCTCGAGGAGCTCATTCAAATGGGGGATTCCGGTTGATTTCGATCCGGGACATGTAGTATATGTATGGCTCGATGCGCTTTCTAACTATATCACCGGCTTAGGCTATGATCCAGATGGAGAGAACGGAGAGCTTTATAATAAATACTGGCCGGCAGACCTCCATCTGATCGGGAAGGATATAGTCAGATTCCATACCATTTACTGGCCTATTTTCCTGATGGCGCTCGGGGAGCCGCTTCCTAAGCAGGTGTTTGGTCATCCGTGGCTTTTGCAGGGCGGAGAGAAGATGTCTAAGTCCAAGGGAAATGTGATCTATGCCGACGATATGATCGACCTGTTCGGAGTAGACGCAGTCCGCTATTTCTGTATACACGAGATGCCGTACGAAAACGACGGAGTGATCACCTGGGAGCTTATGGTCGAGAGATACAATTCTGATCTGGCCAATACACTTGGAAATCTTGTCCAGCGTACAATCTCGATGAGCAATAAATATTTTGACGGCATAGTCGAGGACAAGGGCGCAGAGGAAGCCGTAGATTCCGATCTGAAGGCGGTGGTCACCGGAGCTAAGGATATCTGCATTGAAAAAATGGATACCCTTCATGCGGCAGATACTCTTACAGAGATATTCAAGATTTTTAAGCGTCTGAACAAGTATATAGATGAGACAGAGCCTTGGGCGCTTGCAAAGGACGAGACGAAGAGAGACCGCCTGGCGACAGTGCTTTACAACCTTTGCGACGGGATAATGACAGGAGCATCCTTTCTCTATCCGTTCCTTCCGGAGACGGCTGAGAAGATATCGGCTCTGCTTGATACTCCGCTAAGAGAGTTTGACCAGCTGGATAAGACAGGCCTCTATCCTTCAGGCAACAAGGTGGTTGAGAAGCCGGAGATGCTTTTTGCAAGAAAGAATCTTAAGGAGATCCAAAAGCAGACAGAGGCTATCGAAAAGAAGCAGAAGGAAGAGTTCAGGGAGCATCAGATAATCGCACAGGAGAACCTGAAGAAGGCGGGGAAACTCAATGCAGCTTCACTTCAGGGCGATAAGAAAACAGGAGCGATCGGATGATATTCGAATCACATGCTCACTATGAGGACCCTGCATATGATGATGACAGGGAGGAGCTTCTGAAAAAGATCCACAGTGGTCTTGTCGAGGCGATAGTCGATGTCGGAGCAACGCTTGAATCATCGAGAAAAAGCAGGGAGCTTGCGGATACGCATGATTACATATATTCTGCGGTCGGTATACATCCTGAGGAAATAAAGGATTTCGGTATACCGGGGCGGATGGTGGCTGAGGAGATAAACGGCAGATCATGTACATCCTTCTACCCTTTTGAGTATCCTCAGGCTGCTGATGGCAACTGTGGCCGCGTCCTTCGTGAGCTTAAGGATCTGGCCTCAGATGACAGGGTGGTGGCTATTGGAGAGATAGGGCTCGACTACTATTGGGTCAAGGATGATAAGGCAAGGGCAGCCCAGAGATTTTTCTTTGAAAAGCAGCTTGAGCTTGCAAGAGAGCTTGACTTGCCTGTCATAGTCCATTCTCGTGAGGCAGCAGAAGATACCATGTGTATAATGCACAATGCCTGTGAAAAGGGTACAAGGGCCGTGATCCATGCCTACTCCTATTCGGTTGAGCAGGCCAGGGCATATATTGATATGGGCTGCTACCTTGGAGTGGGAGGAGTGGTCACATTCAAGAATTCAAGGAAGCTGGCCAGGGTAGTAGAGGAGATCCCTCTTGAGAGGATCCTTACTGAGACTGACTGCCCTTATCTGGCTCCGGAGCCCTTCCGTGGCATGAGGAATGATTCGGGCTATCTTCCTTATATAGTGAAGAGGATAGCTGAGATCAAGGGCTGCACAGAGTTTCGGGTCATGGAGACGACAAGAAAGAACGGCTATGATTTTTTCAGAATAAAGCCGCAGAGGAAGCGTAATGGCTGATCAGGACTACAGGAGGATGCAGGAGGTCCTCGCAAGACATGATTTCCATTTCAAGAAGAAATACGGACAGAATTTCCTGACCCGTCCCCAGCTCTTGAACGATATAGCTGACGGGGCCAAAGTCACAGAGAGTGATACAGTCATAGAGATAGGACCGGGAGCCGGGACACTTACAAGAGTCCTTGCAGAAAGGGCTAAGCGTGTCATTGCCATTGAGATAGATGAGAGGCTGATACCGGTGCTTGACGAGACTCTGGCAGATTGTGACAATGTGACGGTCATAAATGCCGATATCCTGAAGCTCGATCTGGATGAGCTGGTATCAGGTGAAAGCGTAAAGGTCGTTGCCAACCTTCCTTACTATATTACAACCCCTATAATAATGGGACTGCTCGAAAAGAACTTTCCTTTTGAAAATATTACTGTAATGGTACAGAAAGAGGTCGCCGAGAGGATGGAGGCAGTAGCCGGAAGTAAGGATTACGGGGCTCTGTCGCTTGCTGTCGAATATTATACCAGGCCGCAGATACTTTTTTATGTGCCTCCGGAGTATTTTGTGCCGAGGCCAAAGGTCGGATCGGCAGTTATATCTCTTGAGAAAAAGGATCTGACTGATCAGATGAGAGAGCAGGCACCGGATGTGTTTACAGTGATAAGGGCAGCCTTTAACCAGAGGCGGAAATCAATGGTCAATGCCCTTTCGAATGCCGCTGTCTTCGGAGCTTCCAGGGAGGAGATAGCAGGGGCTCTTGAGGCGGCAGGCCTTGAGGCAGGCATAAGGGCAGAGAAGCTTACCCTGGATGACTTTATAAGACTCACGGAGTGCCTGAAGGGATGAAGGATTTCTATACCTATATGGTCCGCTGCTCTGATGACAGCATCTATACCGGATATACTACGAATTTAGAGAGGCGGGTCAGAGCCCATAACGAGGGGAAGGCCGGAGCCAAGTATACGAGAAGCCGTCGCCCGGTGGAGCTTGTATACTATGAGAAATTTGCGACAAGACATGAGGCGCTTGTAAGAGAGGCTCAGATCAAGAGACTTGACAGGAGACAGAAACTAAAACTATTGGAGAAGGATAATGGGAATCTTCGACAGATTAAGGGAAAAGGCTCAGATGTCGGAAGACGAGCTCGAACAGAAGAGACAGGAGGCTGCAGAGGCCAGGAAGAGGGCTAAGGAGGAGCAGCAGGCCATAAAGGACAGGGAAAAGGCCATACGCGCTGCCCAGAAGGATTCCGACAGACAGAAACGTGCTGATGAGCGTTTCATGAATGAGGCGATCGCTGAGGGAAGAAGGGCAGCAGCCATAAGAGAGGTGCCTATCGGCGCAGTTATAGTAAGAAACGGACGTATAATTGCCCGTGGCTACAACAGGCGCAACAACGACAGGAATGTACTTTCCCATGCTGAGCTTACTGCGATAAGGGATGCCTGTAAGAAAACGGGAGACTGGAGACTGGAGGACTGCACGCTTTATGTGACCTTAGAGCCCTGTCCTATGTGTGCCGGAGCCATAGTTCAGGCCAGGATACCAAGAGTGGTGATCGGCACCCAGAATTCAAAGGCTGGCTGTGCGGGCTCGGTGATCAATCTTCTCAAAATGCCTGGCTTCAACCATCAGTGTGATATCACCTATGATGTGCTCCATGATGATTGTGCGGCTATGATCACAGGCTTTTTCAGACGGCTGCGTGAGGAGAAGCGTCTGGCTGAGGAGGACGTAGGCAAGCCTCCTATAAGGATGGACTGATGGAGGATGAACGTCTGGAATCGGAAAACCTTGTGATAAAGGTGCTTCATCCATCTGAGGCATCACTGGTGGCCGCCTTTTACAGCAGGAATTTCGAGGATTTCGCAAGATATGAGCCTCTTGATAAGAGACAGTCGCTCTCTGTGCATTATCAGAAGCAGGTGCTTGAGTGCGAGGACAGGTACAGGATAGAAGGAAAGCGGATCAGATATTATCTTTTCAAGAAATATGAGCCATTCAGGGTCATAGGCACTATAAGCTTCCGCGAGATAGGGACAGAGGGAGATTCCTGCATAGTCGGCTATAAGATCGACAGGGAATACAGACGACGTGGCTTCGCAAGGGAGGCTCTGCGCAAGCTGATACCTATAATCAGATATGATTACAGGGTAGGAAGCGTAAAGGCAGAGGTTCTTCCCACAAATACAGCCTCACAGAATCTGCTTACAGGACTCGGCTTTCACAGGAACGCCCTGCTTTCCTCGAGGGTATGCATAAACGGGACCTATCTGGATGAATATCTTTATGTACTGAATAAATGCGATTCAGTAAAATAAAAAGGACCGGTATATTACCGGTCCTTTTTTCAAAGGAAATATAAAAATATCATTGTATGGGCTAATGAAGGAGGGGAAACCTGCTGTGCAGGAAGAATCAGCCCATTACAACCGAAACAGTGACATCACTCCTGTCTGTAACAGGGGTGATGATCTGACCGGAGATAGGTGAGCCGTCAACAGTTATCTGTTTGACACCCTTTTCTGCTCCGGCAGAATTATCGACCGTGATATGATAGTTGACCCCTCTGAATCTGCGGACTAAGGTGTAGCCCTTCAGATCCGAAGGAATGCACGGGTCGATCATAAGCCCGTCAAGCTGGGGCTTTATGCCAAGAATATACTGGCTTATAGTGGTAAAGGTCCAGGCAGCTGTACCCGTAAGCCAGCTGTTCTTGCCCTCTCCAAAGGTCGGGGCATCCTTTCCTGCTACCATCTGACAATAAACATAAGGTTCTGTCCTGTGGATCTCGGATATGTCCTCGAGATATACAGGGCAGGTCTTTTTGAAGACCTCGAAGGCTCTCGCGCCGTGGCCAAGTACAGTTTCGGCACAGGCTATCCATGGATTGTTGTGGCAGAATATGCCGGCGTTTTCTTTATATCCAGGCGGATATGATGATATCTCACCGAGCTCCACATGGTATCTGGTATAAGCTGGATTCAGCAGTACGATGCCGTATTTTGTATCAAGCCTTTCCTTTACAGAATCAAGGGCTTTTTCAGCCTTGCCGCTTTCGACTCCGACGCCTGCCATCACACACATGCCCTGAGGCTCGATATAGATCTGGCCCTCCTCGCATTCATGTGATCCGACTGGCTTGGAATAAGCGTCAAAGGCTCTTATGAACCAGTCTCCATCCCAGCCGGCAGTCTCAAGAGTATGCTTCATAAGAGCTACAGCCTCCTCGACCTGGCCGGCCCGCTCATCCTTTCCTATATGACGAAGGATGTCAGCATACTCATTGCCGTATTTTACAAACATACCGCCTATGAATACGGATTCGGCTACAGGACCCTCGGAAGGACCTGTGGTCTGGAAGCTCTCACCAGGCTCCTCTGAGAAGCAGTTCAGGTTCAGACAGTCATTCCAGTCAGCACGGCCTATAAGCGGAAGGCCGTGAGGCCCCAGGTGACTGGCTGTAAAGTTAAATGACAGATCCAGATGATCGAGAAGAGGTCTGGCAATAGAGAAATCACTGTCAAAGGCACAGTCCTCGTCAAGAATCGAATAATCTCCTGTCTCACGGAGATAAGCGGCTGTACCGGCGATGAGCCAGAGAGGATCATCGTTGAAGCCGCCTCCGATAGCAGCATTGCCCTTCTTTGTCAGAGGCTGGTACTGATGGTAGGTGCTTCCATCAGAGAACTGGGTATTGGCAATATCTATTATACGTTCCCTTGCCCTTTCAGGGATAAGGTGGACGAAGCCGAGCAGATCCTGACATGAATCACGGAAGCCCATTCCTCGTCCCATTCCGCTTTCAAAGTAGCTGGCGGAACGGCTCATATTGAATGTGACCATGCACTGGTACTGGTTCCATATATTTACAAGCCGGTTCAGCTTCTGATCAGGTGTATCTACATTATAGGTAGAAAGTAGACCCTCCCAGTATTCTTTCAGCTCTTCAAGGGCCGCCTCCGCCTGCTCTGGTGTCTGGTATCTGGAAAGGAGTGCGTCGGCAGGCTCCTTGTTGATGACGCCTGGGGAGACGAACTTCTTGTCACGCGGACACTGGCAGTAGCCAAGCACAAATATGAAGGTCCTTGACTGGCCGGGAGCTAAGGTCAGGTTGATCTGATGGGCACCGACCAAAGCCCAGCCGTGGGCTATTGAATTATGGCAGTGGCCCTCGGTAACAGCCTGAGGGTTCCTTGCTCCATTATAGAGACCAACGAACTCGTCACGGGACGTATCGAAGCCGTCTACAGGTACATTTACAGAGTAGACAGCATAGTGATCCCGCCTCTCGCGGAATTCGGTCTTGTGGTAGATGGTGCTTCCGACTACCTCGACCTCACCGGTTGAGAAATTCCTCTGGAAATTGGTTGAGTCATCCTCAGCATTCCAGAGACAGAACTCGACATAGCTGAAAAGCTCAAGCTTCCTCTCGGTGGATCCTTCATTAGTAATAACAAGGCGGTTGACCTCGCATGGATCATGGACAGGTACGAAGGCTGTAAGCTCAGCCTTGATCCCGTTCTTTGCTCCGGTGATCACCGAATAGCCAAGACCGTGACGACATTCATAGGAATCGAGCTCAGTCTGGACTGGCTGCCAGCCTGGATTCCAGATCGTGTCACCGTCCTTTATATAGTAGTATCTTCCGCTGTTGTCTACAGGACTGTTATTGTATCTGTAGCGTGTGAGACGAAGGAGCTTGGCATCCTTATAGAAATCATAGCCCCCGGCGGTGTTGGAAAACAGTCCGAAAAACTCGCTGCTGCCCAGATAGTTGATCCATGGCAGAGGAGTCTTCGGCGTAGTGATGACATATTCCTTTCTGTCATCGTCAAAATGGCCGAACTTCATAGAACTTCTCCTTTTAAAATATACTTAATTCATAACTGGAAAGTTACGAATACGATTTCGTAGGTTCTTACACCGATTATAAAACCATACAATGAATTTGTAAAGCAAAAGTTTAATTTTGTGCAGAACAAACAAAAACGCTGTGAAGAATTTGTGAAAATTGGATATTGACCAAAATGCGAAAACGATTTAGAATGAAGTCACGAAAACGAATTCGAAGCTCCCAAAGGAACCAGGGAGCCAGGCAGGAAAGGTGGTGATGCCAGTGGTGACAATAAAAGACATCTCCCAGAAGTGTGGAGTTTCACCGGCCACAGTCAGCAAGGCGCTGAACGGATATGGCGACATCAGTGAATCCACCAGAGAGCTGGTTCAGAAGACAGCGAAGGAGATGCATTATCGTCCGAATGCAGCCGCCAGACAGCTGAAGACCAACAGCTCCCACAATCTGGGAATTGTCTATATTGACAGTACCGGAAGCGGTCTTGCTCATGAGTTCTTTTCCGGGGTAATAGACAATGCCAAGGATGAGGCGGAGAAGAGAGGCTACGATGTGACCTTCATCAGCTCAGCCCTTGGATATGGATCATATCTGGAACATTGCAGGTACAGGAAGTGTGACGGAGTCCTGATAGTGAGTGAGGATTTCACCAGCAGACAGGTTTACGACCTGGTCTACAGCGAGATCCCGACAGTGACGATCGATTACGTATTTGACGGACATTCAAGTGTTCTTTCCAAGAATGTAGAGGGTGAGTACCAGCTCACCAGATACCTGATCAATAAAGGACACAGGAAGATAGCCTTCATCCACGGAGAGATGACATCAGTCACGAAGAAGAGACTTTCGGGATTCTACAATGCACTGGCAGAGGCTGGAATCGAAGTGCCGGATGAGTATCTGGTAGAAGCGGTTTACCACGACCCCAGTTCCAGCGAGGAGGCCACGAGAGCGCTGATGTCTCTTAAGGATCGCCCGACCGCGATCATGTATCCGGATGATTATTCCTATCTGGGAGGCATGATGGAGCTCGAGAGGCTAAGGATATCGATTCCTGATGATGTCAGTGTGGTCGGATTCGACGGTATTAGACTTTCACAGGTCTTAAGACCACGACTCACGACCTATTACCAGGATGCACCCCAGATGGGGAGAGCATCAGTTAGAAAGCTTGTTCATATGATAGAGAACAGGAAAACCAGTATGGCCGAGGAGATCGAGATCCCCGGAAGGCTTCTGGAGGGAGATTCAGTAGCTCAGATATAGCGGAGAAGGAACGCTGTTTGAGACGCGGCATGAGCCGCAGGATAAATCTTTTTTAAGAGAAGGAGAAATCTTATGAAGAGACGCATGAAAATGCTGACCAGCCTTGCTCTGGCCGGCGCAATGGTAGTAACAATGGCAGGATGTGGAGGAAAGAGCCAGACAAGCTCTGACAAAGGTACGAAAGAAAAGAGCACCAGTACAAGTCAGGCAAAGCCTGCCGAGGACACAGGAAAGGTTCTGAACATCCAGGTGTGGAATGAGGAGTTCAAGAGCCGTATCGAGGATCACTACAAGGATTACCAGAAGGTAAGCGACACAGAGGGCAAGATCGGTGACGTGACCGTTAAGTGGACGATCACTCCGTCACAGGACAATGCTTATCAGAACAATCTCGACACACTTCTTCCTAAGAATGCAGATGCATCAGCTGATGATAAGGTAGATATGTTCCTTATGGAAGCTGACTACGCACTCAAGTATGTCAACAGTGACTACACGATGAAGCTTTCCGATCTGGGTATCACAGATGATGATCTGTCTGACCAGTACCAGTACACAAAAGATATTGTAACCGATAAGGACGGCAATATCAAGGGTTCATCATGGCAGGCATGCTCAGCAGGTATGATCTACAACAGAGAGGCTGCAAAGGCTGTTCTTGGCACAGATGATCCGGATAAGGTACAGGAGGCTGTAAGCGACTGGGACAAGTTCAGCGAGACAGCCAAGAAGGCAAAGGACAAGGGATACAAGATTACCTCAACTGTTAACGACACCTACAGAGTATATTCTACAAATGTATCTGCACCGTGGGTAACAGACAATAAGGTAGCTATCGATCCTAACATCAAGAATTGGGTTGACAATTCAAAGAAGATGGTAGAAGCAGGAGAGACCACTACTGCAGACCTCTGGTCAGATGACTGGAGCAAGGGCTTCTATCCGGAAGGAAAGGTTTTCGCTTACTTCGGACCTGCATGGCTGATAAATTTCTCAATGGCTTCATCCACAGATGGCTCAATCGCCAATAAGGGCGGATGGGGATTCTGCGTAGGACCTCAGTCCTTCTACTGGGGCGGCACATGGATCGCAGCAGCAACCGGTACTGACAACCCTAACCTTGTTGCAAATATCATAAAGACAATGACAACAGACAAGGATGTCTTAAGAGAGATTGCTGATAAGGATTCAGATTGTGTAAACAGCCAGTCAGTGCTTGCTGATCTTGCATCTGCTGATATACCAAAGAGAAAGCCTACTAAGGATGATGGTGGATCGATCACCTGGATCCTTGGAGGACAGAATCCATATGCACAGCTTGCTGAGGGCGCTTCAAAGCTCGATCTGAAGAACATTTCCATCTACGATCAGGGCTGCACAGAGGCATTCCAGGCAGCTATGAAGAACTACTTCGATGGCAACGCTTCCTATGATAAGGCAGTAGCTCAGTTCAACAAGGCAGTAGTAGAGAAGTATCCTGAACTTTCAACAGACTGATATAAAGGCAGCTGCTAATTTCATAATTCTTCTTTAAAAGTGACGGCCCCGTAAAGCGGTTAAGCTTTGCGGGGTCAGTCTATCCAAAAAGACAGGAGGAAAAGATGGAAAAGACAGTAAAACCTCAGAGAAACAACAAAGTTACCAGATATAATAAGTGGGGTTATATCTTCCTTATTCCATTCTTCGTGGTATTCGTGATATTTCAGCTGATCCCGCTGGTAAGCACGATATATAACAGCTTTTTCGAAAACTACAGATCAGGACTCCAGCAGATAGGGCCTAATTTCGTAGGCCTGGGTAATTACCAGAAGCTGCTGACAGGAGGAGATTTCTTCAAGTATTTCGGCAACACTATGATAATGTGGATCCTCGGATTCGTACCGCAGATAGTGATCTCTCTTGTCCTGGCTTACTGGTTTACAGATCCTTCACTTCATCTGAAGGGACAGAGGTTCTTCAAGACCGTGATCTATATGCCGAATCTGATAATGGCAGCGGCATTTGCCATGCTCTTCTTCACACTTTTTGCAGATACAGGCCCTATCAACAGCATGCTGCAGCAGGTTGGCATATGGTCAAAGCCATACAGTTTCATGTCTCATGTGGGAAGCGTAAGAGGGATGGTTGCCTTCATGAACTGCCTGATGTGGTTTGGAAATACTACGATACTCCTGATGGCAGGAATGATGGGAATAGATACCTCACTCTTTGAGGCTGCAGAGGTAGATGGAGCTACCGCTCATCAGATATTCTGGAAGGTGACTCTTCCGCTGCTCCGTCCGATCCTTGTATATGTGATGATCACATCGCTTATCGGCGGACTTCAGATGTTTGATGTGCCTCAGATCCTGACAAACGGTACAGGAGATCCGGTCAGATCATCTATGACACTTATCATGTGGCTGAATAAGCATCTCTACAACTACAACTATGGAATGGGTGGCGCTCTTTCGGTTATCCTTCTGGTAGTTACAGCGGTACTGAGCTTTGCAGTATTCAGATTCTCTGCTTCGTCAGAGGTGGACAATTAAGGAAGGAGGATAATGATGAAAAAAGAAAAGGTCACAACAGCGACCCAGATCAGAAGGGTCATTGCATACATAGTACTGGTCATCATCACGATCCTCTGCCTGTTCTGGTTCTATATCCTGTTCATCAATTCGACCAGATCACATGCAGAGCTGACAAAGGGCTTCACCCTTCTTCCGAGCAGCTTTATTGCAAAGAACTTGGGGAATGTGCTTCTGCATGGAACCCTTCCTATAGCTAGAGGAATGCTTAACTCGCTTCTGATCTCGGCCTCAAGTGCAATACTTACGACATATTTCTCGGCAATGACGGCATTTGCAATCCATGCCTACAGATTCAGGGGCAGGAAGGCGATCTTTACATTCATCCTTGCGATAATGATGATCCCTACTCAGGTCACATCTCTTGGATTCGTAAGACTTATGACCAGCATGAACCTGATGGACAATTTCATCCCGTTGATCGTACCGTCGATAGCAGCACCAGTCGTATTCTTCTATATGAAACAGTCGATGGATGCAACTCTCCCTTCATCTCTGATGGAGGCAGCGAGGATAGACGGAGCCAGTGAGGTAAGGATATTTAATACGATAGTCATTCCTCTTATGAAGCCGGCTATAGCCGTACAGGCAATATTCGCATTTGTATCGACCTGGAATAATTACTTCCTTCCGGCCCTGATCCTTCATAAGGACTATATGAAGACCCTGCCTATCCTGATAGCTCAGCTGAGGGCGGCAGACTTCCTGAAGTTTGATATGGGGCAGGTATATGCCACGATCGCATTTTCAATCTTCCCTGTTATAGTGGTATATCTGCTTCTTTCGAAATATATAGTCGGAGGCACAACAGCAGGAGCTGTCAAGGGATAATGGAAAAGAAAAGATAAAAAAACAGACCGCGGAACTCCGCGGCCTGTATTTTTTTGCGCAAAAAATCGGGCTTCTGCTGTCGAACTGCGATCATGAAACGTTACCTGACAGGCAAACTCAACCCAGGCGCCCCTGCGGCACATGAAAAATCCGGCTTAGTGCTGCTTCATTCCTGACCTGACACGGTTCACCGGCATCCATTGCGCAGGACCCGGATATCAACGCCACCTGAACAGGGCAGCTGACATGAAAAACAAGCCCTCGAACAGAAATCACCCCGGCATATAGCGGAAATTCCGGTACAGGGGACCGCTGATCCCCCGGCTGCCCGACAGAGAACATTTTACAATTTTTTCATATAACCGTCAAGTAATTGCACTTTTTTAGAATGGACATTTGTGTTAGAATGTAGGTCGGAATCTGAAAAAGCAAATGGAGGCTGTTATTTAATGGGACTTAACGATACACCCACCTCGCAGAGGGTACAGATAGGGATCTTCGGAAAGAGAAATGCTGGGAAATCCTCGCTCCTGAACATGCTGACCGGACAGAAGATGTCAGTTGTTTCGGATGTGAAGGGCACGACTACTGATCCGGTAAGGAAGTCGATGGAGCTTCTGCCGATCGGTCCGGTGACCTTTATCGACACTCCGGGTATGGATGATTTCGGGGAGCTTGGAACAGAGAGGGTGAAGCAGACAAGGAAGATACTCCGTATGGTAGATATCGCTCTTCTTGTGGTCGAGGCCGGAGGATATGGTTTCAAGGCTGAGAATGACCTGCTCGAGGAGCTGCGCGCGCGTCAGATACCATATATCATCGTTGTCAACAAGGCAGATCTTTTAGGCGATGAGATAAATATGGACGAGATGAAATCTGATCTGGCAAAGGAGCTTAATGACAAGCCTGAGCGGATAATTCTTGTCAGCACTGTCAAGAATCCTTCTATAAATGCCAATTTTCTCCGTATTGCGATCGGCAAGCTTGCAGAAACCGACAAGAAGGAGAGATATCTGGTAAGGGATCTGATAAAGCCGAAGGATAATGTGGTTCTTGTGATCCCGGTGGACTATGCCGCTCCAAAGGGCAGGATCATCCTTCCCCAGCAGCAGGTCATCCGTGATGTGCTTGATGCCGGCGGCTACTGCAGCGTGGCGCAGACCAGTGAGCTTACGCTTCTTCTTTCCAATATGAAGACGCCTCCGGCTCTAGTAATCACGGACTCGCAGGCCTTTCGTGATGTGGCCTTGATCGTTCCGCAGAATGTCCCGCTCACATCCTTTTCCATACTTATGAGCAGATATAAGGGCGATCTGGCTCTTCAGACTCAGGGGGCAAAGTCAATCGAGTCCCTTAAGGGCGGCGAGAGGATCCTTATCAGCGAGGGCTGCACGCATCACAGGCAATGCGGGGACATTGGCACGCAGAAGCTTCCGGATCTTATACGCAGGAAGACCGGCAAGGACTTTGAATTCTCCTATACGAGCGGAGGAGATTTCCCGGAGGATCTGAGTGGTTACTCTTTGTGTATACATTGCGGCGCCTGTATGCTTCCGGCAAGGGAGATCCGCTACAGGCTCGATCTGGCCAAGGCTCAGGGAGTGCCTGTCACCAACTACGGCGTTATGATAGCTTATCTGAATGGGATTCTCGGAAGGGTGCTTACGCCATTTTCCTCAGACGAAGTGACTCGCGGTTGATTATAACAGAAAACAGGAGAAAATATGGGCGCAAGGGAAAGAACAGAGGATGCGCTCAGGGCCATGCATATTCTAGTCGCAAATGCGGAGTATGCCCCTGGGAGCGGCTCAAGGGTCGTGATTGATAAGGAGGAGATCCAGAGCATACTGAAGGAGCTTGGAGACTGTCTCTATCAGATGATGGATGAGTCTGAGCTTACTGAATCCTCTCATGCCAGAGCTGAGAGGAGCATGAAAAAGCAGGCTGATCTGAGTGAGGAGAGAGCCAGAAAAAGAGCGGAGGATATTTACGCGGGCTCGATAATGTATTCGGACCGAGCGTTAAATGAGCTAGGTAAGCTCTTAAACGATGCACAGAGCTCTATCGAGAAGATCCATTCTGAGCTTATAGAGAAGGTCGATGAGGAAAAGAAGCAGATCAGGAAGAACCAGTACGAGCTCAAAGGACAGCTTAATGATCTGAAGGATACCCAGAAGTACTTAAGACTTATAGAAGATGAGAACAAGCGGCTTGAAAAACTTGAGAAGTCAGGTGAGTTCACAGAGGAGGCTTCTGGTCCGTCATATGCAGATATCAAGCCTGAGATCCATGTGAATCCGGCCTTTTTCAAGAATGGCGATATTCCGGCAGGGACTATTTCCGATGTGGATGATATCAAGCCGGTGACAGTAGATCCGGAGGAGCTCGATCAGGAATACTTCGACTGGAAGGACGGATCAGACCAGGCAGAGGAGGGGACGAAGAAAAAGGGGCTTTTCAGTGTGTTTAAGAAATGATAAGATAGGTGCGAGGTGCGAGGTGTGAGGTGTGAGGTGTGAGGTGCGAGGTGCGAGGTGCGAGGTGTGAGGTGTGAGGTGTGAGGTGCGAGGCCGTTCTGTGAGGCTGAAAGTTTCGAGATGAGAGCAAGCTGAAAGCGAAGCTCGAGGCCGAAAGCTTCGAGATAAGAGCAAGCCAAAGGCGAAGCTCGAATCCGAAGCGAGGTCGTTCTCTGAGATTGGTGAGACCGAGCTGATAAGCGAAGGTCGAACCTAGCGAAGAGAACTTCCTTAGCAAACAGGCGAAGCTCGAATTTAGCGAAAAGAACTTCCTTAGCTGATAAGCGAAGGTCGAACCTAGCGAAGAGAACTTCCTTAGCAAACAGGCGAAGCTCGAATTTAGCGAAAAGAACTTCCTTGTAGGCGAAGCCTAAACCTGGATGATTATTTGAATTGGAGGAATCAATGAAACTTTATAAGACTGGCGTGTTTCTGTCTGAGGGCAGGGACCTGATCGCGGATGATGGCGAGGCAGAAGCAAGGCTTGCTTCTGTCGGAAAGAGTGCAGACAGACAGAAGGCGGCCTGCGGTACAATGGCCTATGGAATCCTGAAGAACCATAATACATCAGGCAATATGAAGGAGCTTCAGATCAAGTTCGACAAGCTCACGAGCCATGACATCACATATGTAGGGATCATTCAGACAGCAAGAGCCTCAGGACTTACAAGGTTTCCTGTGCCTTATGTCCTTACAAACTGCCATAACAGCCTCTGCGCGGTTGGCGGCACTATAAATGAGGACGATCATATGTTTGGCCTTTCATGTGCCAAGAGATACGGTGGTATGTATGTACCACCTCATCAGGCTGTCATCCATCAGTTCGCCCGTGAGATGCTTGCCTGCAGCGGAAATATGATCCTGGGTTCAGATTCACATACCAGATATGGAGCCTTAGGAACCATGGCTATGGGCGAGGGCGGCCCTGAGCTTGTAAAGCAGCTCCTTGGCAAGACCTATGATATCAACATGCCGGAGGTCGTGGCTATTTACCTGAGCGGAGCTCCTGTGAAGGGAGTAGGACCTCAGGATATAGCTCTAGCCATAATTGGCGAGGTCTTCAAGAAGGGCTATGTGAAGAATAAGGTCATGGAGTTCGTTGGCCCTGGAATAAAGAATCTGTCGGTAGACTACCGTATCGGAATCGACGTCATGACGACAGAGACGACCTGTCTTTCGTCCATCTGGGAATGTGATGACAGGACAAAGGAGTTTTACCAGATCCATGGCAGGGAGGATGATTACAAGCCGCTCCACCCTGCAGATCTCGCATACTACGATGGCTGTGTCGAGATAGATCTTTCACAGATCAGACCAATGATCGCCATGCCTTTCCATCCATCGAATACATATACGATTGCAGAGCTCAAGGAGAATCTGATGGATATTCTCGAGGAGACAGAGAAGAGAGCAAAGGTTTCTCTTGGCGAAAAGGCAGAGCTTAAGCTCAAGGAAAAGGTAATAGATGGAAGGCTCTATGTCGATCAGGGTATCATTGCAGGCTGTGCCGGAGGCGGATATGAGAATATCTGCGATGCAGCTGATATATTAAGAGGAACCTCGATCGGTGATGATGATTTCACATTAAGTGTATATCCTGCATCGACTCCTATCTTTATGCAGCTGGTAAAGAACGGTGCGGTGGCTGACCTTCTTGCTACAGGTGCCATAGTAAAGACTGCCTTCTGCGGACCTTGCTTCGGAGCAGGAGATACTCCTGCCAACCAGGGCTTCTCGATAAGACATTCTACAAGGAATTTCCCTAACAGAGAGGGCTCAAAGATCCAGAACGGTCAGATAGCATCAGTTGCGCTTATGGATGCCAGATCAATCGCTGCAACCGCAGCGAACAAGGGCTTCCTTACAGGAGCAGACGAGCTTGATGGAGTCGACTTCACCAAGCCTGCATATTATTTTGACGCAGAGATCTACAAGAACCGTGTATTTGACAGCCATGGCAAGGCTGATCCTTCTGTAGAGGTGAAGTTCGGACCGAATATCAAGGACTGGCCGCCTATGGTCGCTCTTCCTCAGAATCTGATCTTAAAGGTCGTTTCGGAGATCCATGATCCTGTGACCACGACAGATGAGCTGATCCCATCAGGAGAGACATCATCCTACAGGTCCAATCCTCTCGCACTCGCAGAGTTTGCCCTTTCGAGAAAGGATCCAGGATATGTGGGCAGAGCAAAGGAGGTCCAGAAGATCGAGAAGGCCATTGAGGCTGATACCTGTCCGGGAGAAGCAGATGAGGGCTTCCACGATGTGATGAACGCTATCCACACCAGGTTTTCGGATGTAAACAGACATAATGTCGGCGTAGGGAGCACGATATTTGCTGTAAAGCCGGGGGATGGTTCCGCCAGAGAGCAGGCTGCCAGCTGCCAGAAGGTACTCGGTGGCTGGGCCAATATTGCCAATGAATATGCGACAAAGAGATACAGAAGCAACCTTATCAACTGGGGAATGCTTCCGTTTACGATCCCGGCTGGAGATCTGCCATTTGCACTGGGTGACTACATCTTTATCCCTGATATTACAGACGCAATCAAGGAAAAGAAGACCGAGATCGAGGCCTATGTCGTAAAGGATGGAGGGCTGACTCCGTTTACGCTGACTATGGGAGAGCTTACCGATGATGAGAGAGAGATCATCGAGGATGGCTGTCTGATCAATTATTACAGGGCGCAGAAGGATATGTGAGGGGCCAGGGTTTAGGGCCCAGGGCCTAGAGCGGCAGGTGAAACTGAAATGGTTTCCCTGCTGCTTTTTTGATGGAATGTTTTATAAAAGGACAGGTAAAGGATTCTACAAAACCATGACAAGAGTCCCTGCTGTAAGCAGGATTATACCGATCAGGGACTTGAAGGAGAAGTCCTCGTGAAGAAAGATGAAGGCGAGGATTATCGTGATCACTGTACTCATCTTATCGACCGGGACGACCTTAGAGGCCTGACCGACCTGCAGGGCACGGTAATAGCACAGCCAGGAGGCGCCGGTCGCCAGGCCGGAGGTGATCAGAAAGACCCAGCTTTTGCTGCTGATGCTGGCAATCCCCTTGCCGGTATGGGTGATGAATACCATGCCCCAGGCCATTGCCAGGACCACGCAGGTTCTTATTGCGGTAGCAAGATTAGAATCTACTCCTGCTATACCGATCTTTGCGAGAATTGAAGTAAGCGCCGCGAATACAGCGGAGCCGATTGCGAAAAACAGCCATTCCATAGTTTTGGGTTTTGAATTCAGGCACCAGGGCCTGAGTAATGTTATAGTTACTTCTTTGTTTCCTGACTATTATACATTTGAAATCTGGCTTCTTCAAGAGAAAATGACCTTGCAGCTTTTGGCGAATTATGTCACAATGATAGAAAACCAAAAATCAAACGTGACCCAAAGGAGATTATATATGCCTGATGATAGTTCACAGAGAAAGAAGCGTGACTGCGAATATCTTTCGCAGGAGGATAATGCGAGGATAAGAGTTATCACAAAGAGGATACTTATCGCAGGACTTGCCCTTATCGCGTTTTATTTCCTGATAAAGAGATGGGGAAGCCTGTCGAGTGGATGGGGAGTGATAAAGAAGGTCTTCCAGCCTATAGTATTCGGTCTGGTGATGGCTTATCTTACTAATCCTATAATGAAGTTTTTCTACAGGATCATAAACGGGGCTGCGGATGCGGCGGCGAAGCGGCGAAAGAAGCCTAGAAGTCTGCCTCGGGATGGAGGCCCGGTAAAATGGATAAGGATACTTTCGTCGGTGCTTGCCATACTGGTGATCGTTGTGGCAGTCATTGCATTTATCGGACTAGTAGTGCCACAGTTTGTTTCGACACTGAATGAGCTTGTGAATAATATCCATGAAAAGGTTCGCGGCGTCATAGACTGGGCGGATAAGATCACCTCCTACCGTTTCAAGGATGTGATGGATTCTGCAAGGGATAATAAGAATATCGATAATTCGATAGACAAGCTGGTGGAATTCATTCGCAAATATTTCAACCTTGAGAGCCAGAATCAGATGGTATCTACCCTTACCAGATGGGGTATGAGCGTAGGAAAGGTGATCGTGAATCTGGTCATCGGTATCTTCGTCTGCGCCTATGTGCTGATCGACAAGGAGTCATTCAAGTCATGGACCAAAAAGATCATATATGTGATCTTTCCTTCAAAGACAGCAAACTATGTGATCGAGACCGCCAGAAAGGCAGACGATATCTTCTACGGATTTATAGTAGGAAAGATAATAGATTCTATAATCATAGGGATCATCTGCTACTTCTTCATGCTGATATTCGGCTTCCCTTATGCGGTCGTCTGCTCGGTTATCATAGGAGTCACGAACATCATACCTATCTTCGGACCGTATATTGGTGCGATACCTACGGTTACACTTATATTTGTGAATAACCCTATGCAGGGGATCTATTTCCTGATCTTCGTGATAATCCTCCAGCAGTTCGACGGCAATTTCCTTGGGCCAAAGATCCTCGGGGATTCGACAGGAGTATCGCCTTTCTGGGTAGTGTTTGCCATAGTAGTGGGAGGAGGCCTGTTCGGAGTACCGGGAATGATAATCGGAGTTCCTATGGTATCACTTGTCCTCTGGATCATAAGGAGGATATCAGACCATTTCCTGAGAAAGCGTGGAATGCCGGTTGCGGCAGAGGATTATGGAAGCCTTGACCGGATCGATACGGCGACCGGGAAGGCTATAATGAAGACAGAGGAAAAGCGGCATCACAATCAGGCGCTGAAAGGATTTCGTATAAGAAAAAAGAAATGACAGACAGGTGATAAAGAGCCTTTTAGCCCACTTGTTTCTTTGACATCAACCGTTCGCTATGGTACTATATAGTGAGCGGTTTTTTTGTAAAAGATAAGCAAAAACCCATTATTTGAGGTAACAAATTGGAGAAGACAGAGTACAAGATAAAGATGGACCAGATGGAGAATCTGGTGCGTCAGGGAGATCTGAATGGCGCGGTGGAAGCTATTTCAGATCTGGATTTCCGCAGGATCAGGAATATCAATGTCCTGCTGCGCTCCAGCGATGTCTGCGATATGGCCGGAGAGACGGAAAAGGCAAGGGAGATACTGGAGATAGCGCATGAGAAATCTCCTATGGCCAGGATGACAATATATAAGCTTGCTCTTCTGTCGGTGAAGCTGGGGGAGTTCGGTGAGGCGGAGGGATACTATCATGAGTTCGTGGATCTGGCTCCGCATGACGGACTTCGTTATGTGATCCAGTATACTATAAGGAAGGCACAGGGAGCGGAAGTTGCAGAGCTTATTTCCATACTGGAGGAGCTCTGCAAGGAGGACTTCATAGACAAATGGGCCTTTGAGCTGGCCTGTCTCTACAGGAAGGCCGGGGATGAGAAGCGCTGCGTGGAGATATGCGATCAGATAGCCCTCTGGTTTGGCGAGGGAGCATATGTCGAGAAGGCTCTCGAGATGAAGATGCTCTATAAGCCCCTTTCAAAGGATCAGGAGGACCAGTACAGAAGGCTTACCAGTACCGAGCGCCTTCCGGGCAGGAATGAAGAGAGATCGGATACCATCACCATCCCTAAGGTCGAGCAGACACCTGATTCCTTTGATACGGTAAACCTTCAGGCAGAGATCAGGAAGAATATAGAGGAGATCATGCTTGCTACAGAGAAGGGTGAGGTCTCTGCAAATATGGACAATATCATGGACCTTGTCGGAGATATACCATATGTGACAGCAGGCGAGAGTGCCCTTGACAAGCATAAGAAGTCTGGCGAGGAGGAGAAGGAGGAGTCAGAGACGCCTATAGAGGATGCCTACCAGCAGTATCTGGCGGAGGAATATGACGGACAGATGGCTCTTAATCTGACGGCACATGCAGATGATGATCAGATCGAGGGACAGCTCACTATAGATGATGTGCTGGAGGACTGGGGCAGAAGGGCCAGAGCCATGGAGGCAGCTCTTAATGAAGCCAGACGCAAGGAACTCGATAAGGCCAAGGAGGCAGCCCTTCGCGAGGCCAACCAGATCATGGACAGGCTTGTAGATATTTCTCCTCAGCTTGAGGCTGGAGTAGCACCAGAGCAGATCCTGAAGAACGAGTATCTGAAAGAGGAGAGGAAGGATCCTGACAGTATAATGGCAGGCGTAAACGACCTCCTTCAGCATAATATCGATTCAATGGCTGATGCAGGTAAGACGACAGAGGCAAAGGAGGCTCCCGAAGAGACAGCGGAAGAAAAGCCGGCCAGGCCAGATGAGAGGCCTGCAGAGCAGACTCCTGAGACAGATAAAAGGCCTGCAGAACAGACTCCTGAGACAGATGAGAAGGAACAGTCAAAGGATAAGGCCGTGGAGCCTGAGGCAGCTTCCGCCGGGAAGGCAGAGCCAGAGGAGAAGATCGAGCCTTCCGGGCAGGCAGCAAAGCCAGAGGATATGACTCGACAGGCTGACGAGAAGGACTTTGAGCCGACAAGGAATCTTTTGGATATAAGCGGACACAGGACTCAGCTTAGACACGGTATTGATCTCTCGGGACTTGCTGATGCAATAGAGAATACAGCCCGTGATGAGGTGAAGGTGGAGGAGGATTTCTCTCAGGAGGAAAAGGATGTCCTGACCTACTTTACACAGATCCACGGCATGAAGGATCAGCTGCTTCCGGCGCTTGCGACACTGCGTATCAAGAGTGATTCCGATGGTAATATGCGGTCGGGTAATATCACTATTTCCGGAGGTGATGGCTGCGGCAAGACGACGCTTGCCAGCAGGATGGTTCAGCTCGTGCAGAAATCCACAGGGCATCTCAAGGGAGAGGCCGGAAGGATCTCCGGAGAGAGCATGAATTCCAAGGATCTGCACAGAATCCTTTCAAGGGTAAAGGGTGGAAGCCTGATGATAGAGAAGGCCGGCGGAATGAAGAATGAGACAGCCGTATCGCTTTCCCTGCTGATAGACAACGATAAGACAGGAACCCTGTTCATCCTTGAGGATTCTCGTGACAATATGGAAAAGCTGGCCGCCAGATCTCCAAAGCTCTGGAAATATTTCACCCAGCACATAGAGATACCGGTGATGACGCTTGATGAGCTTGTGAATTTCGCCAAGGTCTATGTGCTCGAGTGCGGATATTCAATGGAGGATATGGCGATCCTTGCGCTCTATGACAGGATAGCTATTATGCAGAGCGGTGACAGGGAGGTAGGCCTCGCCGATGTAAAGGATATGATCGATGAGGCAGTATCCAGATTTAAGAAACGAAGCACCGGCTTCTTCGGACGTTTCTCGACAAGGATGACAGACGGGGACGGAAGACCGATGCTAAGGGAAAAGGATATAATAGATTTTTAGATAAGGAGGAAGGGAAATGAGTCATTTCACAGATCTTGATTCGTATCTGTTCGGCCAGGGTACACATTACGATATCTTCAGGAAGCTTGGATCACACAAGGGGACAAAGGATGGTAAGAAGGGATACTACTTTGACCTCTGGGCTCCTCATGCGAGGATGGTACATGTGATAGGAGAGTTTAACGGCTGGGACGAGGGCGCCTCACCTATGGAGATGGTCTCGTCAGAGGAGGTCGGAGTCTGGGAATGCTTCATACCGGGGGCCGAAAAGGGACAGATGTACAAATATCTGATCGACGGCTCGGACGGAGGGAAGCACTATAAGGCAGATCCTTATGCAGAGTATGCGGAGAAGAGGCCTGGGACAGCATCCATACTCTGGGAGACAGGCGGCTTCGCCTGGACTGACAGGGCATGGATGAAGAAAAGAGAGAACAGCGAGCCTTATTATGAGAACCCTATGTCTATCTACGAGGTTCATCCGGGTTCATGGATGAGACATCCGGGGACCGGAGACGAGGGCTTCTATTCCTACAGGGAGTTAGCGGACCGTCTGGTAGACTATGTGACTGAGATGGGCTACACCCATGTGGAGCTTATGGGCATTTCCGAGTATCCATATGACGGCTCCTGGGGATACCAGGTGACCGGCTACTATGCCCCGACCAGCAGATACGGGACACCTCAGGATTTCATGTACCTTGTCAATGCATTCCATAAGAAAAATATAGGAGTGATTCTGGACTGGGTGCCGGCGCATTTCCCTAAGGATGATTACGGGCTCGCGGATTTCGATGGAGAGCCTCTCTATGAGTACCAGGACCCGAGGAAGGGAGAGCATCCTGACTGGGGCACAAAGATCTTTGACTACGGCCGGACAGAGGTGAAGAATTTCCTTATAGGCTCGGCAATCAACTGGGCAGAGACCTACCATATAGATGGCCTCAGGGTAGACGCAGTCGCGTCTATGCTCTATCTCGACTATGGCAAGCAGGCAGGAGCCTGGATCCCTAATAAATACGGCGGTAATGAAAACCTTGAGGCCATAGCCTTTTTCAAGCATATCAACTCCCTGATGACCGGAAGGTACAAGGGCTTTGTGATGATAGCAGAGGAGTCTACAGCCTGGCCTAAGGTGACTACAGATGTGGATCACGACGGACTGGGATTTTCCTATAAGTGGAATATGGGCTGGATGCATGACTTCCTCGACTATATGCAGCTTGATCCATATTTCCGCAAGGACAACCATAATAAGATGACCTTCGCGATGAGCTACAATGAGTATGAGAAGTACATACTGGTGATCTCGCACGACGAGGTGGTTCATCTGAAGAACTCGATGATCAACAAGATGCCTGGCGATGAGCAGGAGAAATTCAAGAATCTTAAGGCAGGCTATGCCTACATGATGTGTCATCCGGGCAAGAAGCTCCTTTTCATGGGACAGGAATTCGCCCAGACCCATGAGTGGGATGAGAACCGGGAACTGTCATGGTATGAGCTTGAGAATCCGCTTCACCTGGGCATACAGAACTGGGTCAGAGCACTTCTGCATGTATACAGGAAATATCCTTCACTCTGGGAGCAGGATATCAACTGGAACGGCTTCGAGTGGATAAATGCCAACGATAGTTACCGCAGCATATTCAGCTTTGTCCGCAAGAGCAAGGACGGAAAGAGGAATATCCTTTTCGTAGTAAACATGACTCCTGTGGAATATGCTGATTACAGGGTAGGGGTAGTCTCACGGAAGGCTCATACTCTGGTGCTTGACAGCGAGGATAGTGAGTTCTACGGTCAGCAAAAGGAGAATATCAGGAAAAAGAAGAACTATATACCGGAGAAGAAGCCATGTGACGGCAGGGATTATTCGATAGGATATCCGCTGGCGGGATTCGGGGCAGCACTCTTCAGCTTTGACTATTAAAGGATGGACATAAAGAAAAAGAATACAATACTGATAGGAGTCGTATCCGCCTCACTTATAGCCCTTGTCATAATACTAGCGGGCGTAAGCAGGTTCCGCGCCTATGATTCCTATGAAATCGAGGACAGCTTCCGGATAGAGGGTACGTCCGGACTTAATTTCCTTCCGTTTGCTGATGGGATACTTGCCTATTCCCGTGATGGGGCGGTCCACTATGAAAAGACAGGAGCGACGGTCTGGAATGAGGCCTACAATATGCTCTCTCCGGTCGCAGTGACTAATGGAAGCAGGCTGATAGTCTATGACAGGCAGGGCAGCACTCTTGTCGCCATGTCGGAAGAGAAGGAGCTGTGGAATGTATCTACCAATCATACAATAGTGGATGCAGCAGTCTCGGCAGACGGGACGGTTGCAGTGCTTTCCCAGGACGGGGAGACAGGATACATAAGCCTCTATAATGATCAGGGAAAGCAGGCCGGATCCGGCCAGGTCCATCTGGATCAGACCGGATATCCTATGTCACTTGCCATATCAGACGATGGCAAGAGACTTATAGTCTCATTCGAGTATCCGGCTGACGGAAGACTTGCGACCAGGGTAAATATCTATGATTTTTCTGAAGATGGCGACAGGCAGAAGGATAATATCATGGCCAGCTTCAAATATAAGGATACCGTATGTCCTGAGGTCGCATACTTTTCCGACGGAAGGGCATGTGCCTTTACAGGCAGCGGTGTCAGGATATATTCGGCTGGCAGGCAAATAAAGGAAGAGGATTATGTAAAGGCCGGATACAATATAGCAGCTGTGGCGGCCGGGAAAACAGGCTTTGCGCTTATCAGGAGGGACAAGAGCGATAAGGGCGTCATTACAGTATATTCTGACAATGGTAAGGAGGAATTCAGGAGGAATCTTCTTTCCTCATATGAGAGGGTATTTTTCCTGGATGACGGGAGAGTGATGATAAAGAGCGGAAGACAGGTGGACATTTTCACAAGGACAGGAAGGAAATGGTTCACATATAGATTTCCGGATCAGGTGGAGGCCTTCATTCCAGGAGAGACTCTAAGGGAGTTCTTCCTGGTGCAGCGGGATTCTACACAGATAATAAAGTTAAGCTAAGGATATAATAAGAGGAAATAATTTGAATCTGTTACTGATAATAACAGCGATCCTGCTTTTCGCAGGATTTGCAATAGGCTGGGCCAGGGGCCTGTTCGGAATTCTTGCCGGAGTTCTGTCATGGGTAATTATCCTTGTAGTGATGTATGCGGTGACGCCTGTCATCGAAAAGGCATATATGAAGGGACCGGTTTATGACAAGATGTATGATCTTGTCTCAGCCAATGTATCTGACGGCCTTATAAGAAAGGAAAACAAGTCGATCGACAAGATCAACGAGGCTATTGAAAATGGAAACGATGATCAGGATCAGGACAGTGAGACGGTCGGTCAGAACAGGAAGGCAAAGACTGATCTCGGAGATTCTGAGAGCATGAAGGATTTTCTCTCAGAGCTCCATATCCCTCTGCCAGAGACCGTGACAGGTATAGTCTCAAGGGCAGTAGATACAGCGACCAATGCGGCAGCGGAAATAGTCAATAATATATCAGCAGACAGCGAGAGCAAACTGAGTGGAGCCAACGATACCATAATAAAGGACGTATCAGAACCTATAGCGAAGCTTATGGTAAGGGGAGTCGCTCTGATCACAGCCCTTATCATTGCCCTGATACTCACAAGGATAGTAGCGCTTATAGCACAGATAGCTGGAGATATGCCGGTGGTAGGAGGCATATCGAGATTCTTCGGAGGCATCTGGGGTATGGTAGTAGCCCTGATCCTTGTATGGATCTTTATGGATCTGGTCAGCTGCTTTTCGATCACATCGCAGGGACAGAAGCTTCTTGATATGATAAATTCAAGCGGCTTCCTTGATGCGCTTTATATTAACAATCCGCTTGGATTTCTGATAAGCAGATAGGAGTACTATGGATGAAGAGATGAGGATAGCTGAGATAAGGGGAGGCGCGCTTTCGGCTAAGGTAATGGATTACGGAGCCAACATTCTCGCCCTGTATGTGGATACGAAGGAGGGCAGGAGAGATATAGTCCTTGGCTATAAGAACCTTTGCGATTATCAGGACAATGATCCAAACTATGGCTGCACCATTGCCAGATATGCCAACAGGATAGGCGGAGGGGGATTTTCTATAGACGGTCAGGAATTTCACCTTCAGAAAAATGACAGAGGGAAAAATACCCTTCACAGCGGAAACGGATCACTTCAGAGAAGGCGATGGGAGATTATGGACTCCTCGGACGATCATGTAAGCTTTTCGATAAAAAGCCCTGATGGGGATCTGGGATTTCCGGGCAATATGGATATCACTGTCACTTATACCATAAGGGACCAGGCGCTAATTATTGATTACAGCTGCATCTGCGACCAAAAGAGCGTATTTGCTCCGACCAACCACAGCTATTTCAATCTGAGGGGCGAGGGAATGGGCGATATCCTTGATACAAGGGTAATGATCCATGCGGATCAGTTCACCCATACGGACGCAGATTCCATACCGGACGGCAGCCTTGTAGACGTGACAGGTACGCCGATGGACTTTCGTGACTTTCATAGGCTCGGAGAGAGGATAGATGAGGATTACGAGGCCCTTCAGCAGGCAGGAGGCTATGATCATAATTATGTTCTTGAGAAAACGCCGGATCTACATGCTCCTGAATATGATCACGATGGGAAAATGGTATATGAGGCAGCCAGAGCAAGGGCAGCAGACGACTCAATAGAAGTAATTGTGTATACAGATCTTCCGGGGATGCAGCTTTATACAGGAAATTATATTAGCGGGCAGGATCTCGGAAAATGTGGTAAAATATATCCTAGACGCGGAGGCGTAGCATTCGAGACACAGTTTTTCCCGAATGCTGTAAATGTGAAGACGTTTGAACAGCCGCTTGTTGAAGCGGACAGACCGTTTCATACCAGGACGGTCTACAGGCTCCTGACAGAATGATGAGGAAAAGAAATGAAGATTCTAATTGGAAATGACCACGCAGGCACTGCGCTAAAGGAAGAGATAAAAAAGCATCTGGAGGATGCCGGTATCGAGGTGGTAAACTATGGTACTGATTCGACAGAAAGCGTGAATTATCCTGAGATAGGACAGAAGGTGGCAGAGGAGCTTGTGGCAGGAAAGGGTGATCTTGCCATACTTATCTGCGGTACAGGGATAGGCATCACACTCTCTGCCAACAAGGTACCGGGGATCAGGGCGGCAGCCTGCTATGATGCTACGACAGCTCATCTGATAAGAGAGCATAATCATGCAAATATCCTTGGCCTTGGAGCACGTATCACAGGAAGCGAGCTCGCAAAGGATATAGTGGATTCCTTTATTTCCGCAAAGCCGCTTGGCGGCAGACATCAGGAGAGAGTGGATATGATCACAGCTATAGAAAAGAAGTACAGCAGATAATGGGCGAGAGACTGACAAGGACAGATGTAGAAAAGATACAGGAGGAGCTCAGGCAGCGTAAGGAGGAGATGAGACCAAAGCTTATTGATGAGGTCAAGGAGACCAGAGCTATGGGAGATCTCTCTGAGAATTTCGAGTATCATGCTGCCAAGAGCGCCAAGAACAGGAATGAGAGCCGGATCAGATATCTGGAGAGGATGCTTGCAAATGCGACAATAGTATCCGAGGAATCACAGGCCGGAGTAGTCGGGATGAACAATACAGTCACAATCTATGAGCCGGAGGACGATGAGACCGAGACAGTAAAGATCACGACAAGCATCAGAAGCGATGCCTTAAATGGCAGAGTATCGATAGAATCTCCGCTCGGCAAGGCCCTGGTAGGCAGAAAAGAGGGAGATGAGGTCACTGTAAGGGTAGATGACAGCTATTCCTATAAGGTGATCATAAAGAAGATCGATCAGACCACTGATTCAAGTGATGATCAGATAAGCTCCTACTAAAAAAGCCACCCGGAGGTGGCTGTGCAGCGGAGACGAAGGGATTCGAACCCTTGTGCCGCGAAAGGCGGCAAACGCATTTCGAGTGCGCCTCGTTATGACCACTTCGATACGTCTCCAAAACAAAAGATATTTTACTACAATAGGAAGTATTTGACAAGAGCAAATTTGCTGAAGGAGGATAAATGATCCCGAATCCGCTTAGCGTTGTAGATTTAAGCTTTAATAAGTCAGACAGGAAAAGAGACTCCTTTATGCTGAAGGGAGCCCTGGCAAAGCATGGCTTTGATGCCTGGCGCCACTGCTTTACCGGAGTTGGCCGGACGAGCGGAGAGAAGAGGAGCTTCATGCTCGAATACTACTGTGTGAATCCTCAGCTTGCAGAGGATGAGCCGGTCTTCGCAGAGGATGGACGAAAGCCTTCGTATCTCTGTGTAAGGGCAGTGGTCCTTGGAGAGGGCGGATCGGTCTTAAACCGCTATTTCACATGGGATGCCACAAGTACGGGTGAGGAGATGGATCTTCTGATAAGCGCTGAGGATTGTTTCCTTTCGGAGACCCGTACAATGGGAAGGATAGAGGTAGGTCCACAGGACAGGGAAAAGGACAGCGACAGATACCCTGATGTCGGACGGATAGTCTGGGATCTGCGTATCGACAAAAGGATAGCTTTCAATCTGGGATATACGACCTCGGGACCCTTAAGGAGCACCTATATAATGAATGCCTTCTGGCATACAGAGGGAATGAAGACCTGCTACAGCGGCACTATAGTGTGGAATGGAGAGGAATATCAGGTAGAGGCGGACAGCTCAGATGGAATAGCGGACAAGGTCTGGGGAAAGGACCCCGGAGACAAGTGGGCCTTTGTAGGCTGCTCGGATCTGATCAGCAAGAAACGCGGAAAGCTCTCGAACAGTGCCTTTACATTCGGACAGGGAATGAGGATCCAGGTAGGCCCGATAGATACTTTAGACGAGGCGATCGGCGGAGTATATCTGGAGGGTGATACCTATGAGTTCAATTTCTCAAAGGTATGGACCCTGACTCAGAACCGGGTCAAGATAAAGAAAAAGTCAAACTGGGTACTTTTTTCAATGATAGAGGAGACACCTACGACAAGGGTCAGGGTAAAGATACTGATAAGCGAGCAGTCAATAAAGCGGACGCTTATTGAGACTCCATCCGGCGACAGAAGAAAGATCCTCTACGCCGGCAGAGGAAAAGCAGAGCTTATTCTGGAGAGAAAGAAGATCTCTCTTAGAAATAAATGGACCTGGGAAAAGGAAGATATACTTAAGGGTGATAATGTTTACGTCTCATACATGGATAAGAAGAGCAGATAGATGATCTGAGGAAAGGAGACAACATGAAGATAGGAATGCTGACAAGCGGCGGAGACTGCCAGGCTCTTAATGCAGCAATGCGCGGAGTTGTAAAGGGGCTTGAAGAGTCCTGCAATGGCGATGTGGAGATTTACGGATTCCTTAATGGATACAAGGGGCTCATTTATGGAGACTACCGTAAGCTCACGGGCAGCGATTTTTCAGGGATCCTGACAAGAGGAGGAACCATTCTCGGCTCATCGAGACAGCCATTCAAGATGATGAGGGTTCCCGATGAGAACGGTCTTGACAAGGTGGAGGCAATGAAGTCAAACTACAGGAAGCTGGGCCTTGACTGCATAGTGATCCTTGGCGGAAACGGAACACAGAAGACAGCAAATCTGCTCCGTGAGGAGGGACTTAATGTGATCCATCTGCCGAAGACCATAGACAATGATATCTATGGAACCGACATCACATTCGGATTCTATTCGGCAGTAGACATTGCTACGGCCTGCATAGACTGTATACATACGACAGCAGCCTCACACAACAGGGTCTTCATCGTTGAGGTCATGGGACACAAGGTAGGCTGGCTGACTCTCTACTCAGGAGTGGCATCAGGCGCTGATATCATCCTTATCCCTGAGATACCTTATGAGGATGATAAGATAATCGACGCGATTCAGAAGAGACACCAGCAGGGCAAGGGATTTACTATACTTGCTGTAGCAGAGGGGGCCATCTCAAAGGCTGATGCGGCCCTTTCCAAGAAGGAAAGGAAGGAGAAGCTGGCGAAGGAAGCGAAGAAATGGCCTTCAGTTTCCTACAAGATCGCAGACATGATCACAGAACGCACAGGCTCGGAGGCCAGGGTGACAGTTCCGGGACACACACAAAGGGGCGGAAGCCCATGCCCTTATGACAGGATACTCTGCACGAGACTGGGATCAGCTGCCGCAAAGGCAATAGTAGAAGGCAAATTCGGTAATATGGTCGCAATGAAAAACGGAGAGACAAAGCTTGTGCCGCTTGCCGATGTAGCCGGAAAGTTAAAGACTGTCGATCCGGACTGCAAGATGATAGCCGAGGCCAAGAGAATAGGAATCAGCTTCGGCGATTAAGCCAAGGGAGGACGCTTATGTCATACATGGCCCTGTACAGGAAGTTCAGGCCGAAGACCTTTGCTGAGGTAAAGGGACAGGATCATATAGTAACGACCCTGTCGAATGAGATATCGGCCGGAAGGATAGGACATGCTTATCTTTTCACAGGGACCAGAGGGACAGGAAAGACGACAGTAGCAAAGATATTTGCAAGAGCTGTAAACTGCGAGAATCCGGCTCCTGACGGAAGTCCCTGCGGAGAGTGTGACACCTGCAGGGCGATAGAGTCAAAGGCATCTATGAATGTGATAGAGATAGACGCGGCTTCCAATAACGGAGTCGAGAATATCAGAAGCATAATCGAGGATGTCGAATACCCGCCGGCAGCAGGCAGATACAAGGTATATATAATCGACGAGGTCCATATGTTAAGTGCCGGAGCCTTCAATGCCTTCCTGAAGACTCTTGAGGAGCCGCCGTCATATGTGATCTTTATCCTGGCGACGACTGAGCTGCAGAAGATACCGGTGACTATCAGATCGAGATGCCAGAGGTATGACTTTCACAGGATATCGGTCGAGACGATACAGAAAAGACTCCGTGAGCTGGTGGACAGGGAGGGTGTAGAGGCAACCGACGATGCCCTCATGTATGTCGCAAAGGCCGGAGACGGGTCGATGAGAGACGCCCTGAGTCTTCTCGACCAGTGCATCAACTTTTATCTGGGAGAGAAGCTTGACTACGACAAGGTCCTTTCGGTGCTTGGAGCGGTAGACGCAGAGGTGCTCTCGGACCTTTTCAATGCCATACTTGACCAGAATGTAAACAGGATTTCAGAGCTCATAGAATATGTGATGACAGAGGGAAGGGATCTGAACACCTTTGTATCAGACCTGATCTGGTATCTGAGGGATATGCTCCTGTACCAGAATGCTCCGGAGCTTATTGACAGGTTCGACCTGACCAGCGAGAACCGCCGTATCCTTCAGGAAAATGCAGCAAAGGCCGGCTCGGCCGTCCTGATGAGATATATACGTATCCTGAGCGGCCTTACAGAAAGGATGAGGAATGCTGCTGACAAGAGGGTCCTGCTCGAGATAACGCTTATCAGGCTATGCCGCCCTGAGATGGATAAGGATAATGATGCTCTTGTAAGCCGGATGGAAAACATAGAGCGCATGATCCAGAATGGCGCGGCCCTAAGGGCCAGCCCGCTAAGCGAGGACAGAAAAGAGCCTGAGGAGACCATACCAGAAGAGGACAGGGTAAGGATGCCTGAGGAGATTGCCGATGATGTGAAAAGGGCGGCTGCCGTGATAGATGATGTAATAGGGACGTTTACAGGCAAAAGCTTCGGCTTTCTGAAGGCCTGGTGGGACAGAGGGCATCAGGTGACCACAGAAGGAGATGGAAGTGCTCTTGTCATCTATTTTGATGAGATAGGAGCCTATGAGACCTTTCTCGACGAAAAGGAAAAGCTTGAGAAGGCTATTGAAAAGAGAATCAAGGCACCAGTGAAGCTTATAATAAAGCTAAACGATAAAAAGGCACCTGCAGCCCAGCAGTATCAGGGCTTCGATCCAAAGGAGCTGCAGCAGGTGCTTGGAACAGACATGGAAATAACAACGGAGGAAGAATAATGTCCAGACGCGGAGGATTTCCGGGCGGAATGCCCGGCAACATGACAAACCTTATGAAGCAGGCCCAGAAGATGCAGAGGCAGATGGAGCAGAGCCAGAAGGAGCTTGCAGAGAAGGAGTTTACGGCTGCAGCAGGTGGAGGAGCGGTTGAGATCACGGTGAGCGGATCCAGAGAGATCACAAAGGTGCATATCGATCCTGAGGCAGTAGATCCGGATGATGTAGAGATGCTCGAGGATCTGATCATGGCAGCTGCAAATGAGGCCATGAAGCAGGTCGATGAGGAGACCCAGAAGGCTCTCGGTGGTATGACAGGAGGACTCGGCGGGGGCCTTCCGTTCTGATGGATTATTATTCTAAACAGATATCCGACCTTATTGCCTCACTTTCCATGCTTCCGGGCATAGGAGAAAAGACGGCTCAGAGACTGGCCTTTCACATACTTTCAATGCCAATAGACCAGGTCGAGAAGCTTTCCGGATCGATTATTTCAGCCCGGAAAAATGTCAGATACTGCAAGGTCTGCGCTACTCTTACCGATCAGGACATCTGCCCCATCTGCTCGAATCCCAAGCGCGATCATTCCACTATAATGGTTGTCGAGGATACAAGGGATCTGGCAGCCTATGAGAAGACCGGCGAGTATCACGGCGTCTATCATGTCCTGCATGGAGCTATCTCTCCGATGCAGGGCATAGGACCGGATGATATAAAGCTTAAGGAACTCATGGCAAGGCTTTCATCTGAGCAGGTAAATGAAGTGATAATAGCGACGAACGCCTCGCTGGAGGGTGAGACGACGGCCATGTATATAAGCCGTCTGATAAAGCCTACAGGTATAAAGGTAAGCCGGATAGCAAGTGGCGTCCCGGTAGGAGGCGACCTCGAGTACATAGACGAGGTAACACTCTTGCGGGCGCTTGAGGGCAGAAAGGAACTGTGATTTCAGTTCTGAAAAGGAGAAGCGTATGACCGAACAGAAAAAACAGGAATATGTAAACAGGATCATAGGTTCAAATCCTACTGAGATTATAGTGACGCTTTTTGACATCTTTTCGGACTATGTCACAGAGGCCAGGAAAGGCTATATGGCAGGTGAGCACGGAAACGAAGAGAGCAGGGAGGCTTTAGATAAGGCTTCTGAGGTGCTTAAGCACTTGAAGAGTGACCTGGACTTCTCAGTGGATAAGGAGCTTTGTGGCAGGCTCTACTCGATCTATCAGTATGCTGGGGAGCTTATAGCAAAGACCATATATAGCGGAAGCTTCGACCATGCACAAGCGGCCCTCGGGCTTCTTGCCCCGTTAAGAGCTGCCTTTGACCAGATATCGTCAGAGGATAAGCGGGGGAATGGCCTGGAGAACTTACCACAGAGAGTAGCCGGAATGACCTACGGCAGGGCAGGATTAGACGAGGCAGAGCTGGGAGATGAATCGAACAGAGGCTATCTGGTATAGGAATTTGACGGTATTATAGTAATAGTGCAATAATTTTATTGTATTGCTGTACAGAATAGACAACATTATTATCGAGAACGAGTCGAAGACGAAGTTCGAGGCCGAAAGCTTCGAGATGAGAGCAAGCCAAAGGCGAAGCTCGAATCCGAAGCGAGGTCGTTCTCTGAGATTGGTGAGAACAAGCCCTAAGGCGTAGTTCGAACCTAGCGAAGAGAACTTCCTTAGCAAAATAGGTCAGAGGTTTGAGGTGTGAGATCATATCTGGCCGATCGAGTGAAAACCCCTATAAATACAATGTTTCATAAAAGATAGAGGACGTTTATCGTCCTCTTTTTTATTTTTGTGCAATTTGCACAATCGCATTTTCCGAAAATTTAGGGAGTGACAAATCGTTCGAACACATATTATAATCTTTTTCATCACAGCAGTGAGAGCAGAGAAAGGGGGAGCATGTACAGAGAAATAATGATGACGGCTTATCTGGCGAGCGCTACAGCCTGTGACCTGAAATGGCAGAGGATTCCCAATGAGCTGATCTTATTCGGATATCTGCTTGCGGCTTTTTGCAGATGCTCGGAAGAGGGAATCTGGGGACTGGTAAAGGGGTTACTTTGCGGTACGGCAACGATAGCTATGCTCTACTTTTTTTATCTGGCAGGGGCAGTAGGCGCCGGAGATATCAAGCTGTTCTCAGTGATTGGAGCTGTATACGGTATCGGCTTCATGTGGGCGAATGCCTTTTATGCGCTGCTTGCGGCCGGAGCAGCGGCCCTGGCCTTTGCCCTGTGGAAAAGACAGCTCTTTATCCGTTTTTATCTTCTCTTCAGTCACATATCAGCCTGTATCAGGTGTCGCAGATTTGTAAGCTACAGCGCTCTTGAGCAGGAGGGATATCTGCATTTTGCACTCTATATCTCACTGGGCTACCTGTTCATATTTTGTTTCAGAAAGGAGCTGCCATGAAGAAGATAAGACTTCTTATAGCTGACACGGATCAAAGCTATCTGAATGCTCTGGTAAAGTATCTGATAGGTACTGGAAACCAGTATGAGGTCACCGGGTATACGGATGTGGCAAGGTTTCTGGGGGAGGAAAATGATTTCGCGCTTGCTCTGCTTACAGGGGAGTTCATCGATGGCCTTAGGAGGCAGCCGCAAAGGAAGCGGCAGTTTGACAGGATACTGTATCTGAGCGATTCTCAGAGCGAGGGGGAAAGCGAGTATGAGAGGATCTATAAGTTCCAGAATATGAGCACATTCATAGAACAGATGAGAAAGGCAGTAAATGCCAGACCGGAGGGGGAGGGCAGGGAGATAAGAGAGAATGCCACTCAGCATCTGAGGGTCATCTTTTCACCGATGCACCATGAGCTGTCGCTTCCGTTTTCTCTTTCTATGGCAAAGATCATCGGAGAAAGCCAACAGACCCTGCTTGTTGATATGGAGGATATATCGATCCTTGGACGCCTGCTCGAAAGGGAGCTTACAAGGGACCTGGGCGATTATCTCTATCATATAGCAGGACTTGATTCGCCGGACGGCAATATGACTGATTTCCTCGGCTTCTATGAGAACTTTTATTATCTGGCACCTATGAAGGGACTTTCGGCACTTGCGGCAGTGACTCCTGATCAGTGGATCGCTCTTATAGATAATATCAGACGGTCAGAGTTCGACCAGGTGATAATGCTTATTGATTCGTCTGTAAACGGAATGGATGAGATCCTCCATGCTGCGGACGATATCCTGCTTCTGGGAAAGCCGGGTGAGTACTATGCCCACAGCATGAGAGAGTTTACAAGAAGGCTCAGTGTAGAGGGACTTATGGAAAAATGCTCCCAGATGCTTTTGCCTATGTCGGCTCAGGCAGGAGCAGGCAGCATACCACAGGCCAGTACTATGATGAATGGGAACTTAGGAAGCTTTGTCCGCAGGGAGTTTACAAATGGAGCAGCTCTCTGAAAAAAACAGACAGCTGGCTGAAAGGATCCGCGAGGAGATAATAGGGGAGGCGGATCTGAGCAGGGACCTAAGTGACCAGGAGATAAGGGAGCACATAAGAGAAAGGCTCCTTATCGAGGGACATGATAATGCTATCCCGCTCCATCAGAGGCTGGCGATGGAAAAGAGGATATTCAATTCCCTTCGCAGACTTGATGTGCTTCAGGAGCTCCTTGAGGATCCTGACATAACAGAGATAATGGTAAACGGTCCTGATAATATCTTCGTTGAGAAGGCAGGGAGGCTCTACAGAAGCCCGCTCAGGTTCTCTTCACCTGAAAAGCTCTCTGATGTAATCCAGCAGATAGCGGCCGAGCAGAACAAGATAATAAACGAGTCATCGCCAATAGTCGATACCAGACTTCCGGATGGCTCAAGGATAAATATTATCCTGCCTCCGGTAGCTCTAAGCCAGGGGATCATCACCATAAGACGCTTTCCCAAGGAGGCGATCACTATGGACCGGCTCCTGTCTTTTGGATCGATAAGCCAGGAGATAGTCGATTTCCTTAAGCTTTTAGTAAGGGCCAGATACAATATCTTTATCAGCGGAGGGACAGGAAGCGGCAAGACTACCTTCCTTAATGCTCTTACAGAATTTATCCCGCCGGCTGAGCGAGTCATAACGATAGAGGACTCAGCCGAGCTTCAGCTTATCGGTCTTGACAACCTTGTAAGACTTGAGGCCCGGGATAAGAACCTGGAGGGAAACCTGGAGGTCACTATAAGAGACCTTGTAAGGGCAAGCCTTCGCATGAGACCGGACCGTATAATAGTTGGAGAGTGCAGAGGGGCAGAGGCACTGGAAATGCTGCAGGCTAGCAATACAGGCCATCTTGGATTCCCTTCTTGCCTACACTGTCTCCATCGGAGAAATCGCTGTTACTGTCTACGTTTGCTACAATTACCTGCCCCGATTTAAGGAGTATTTCAATGTCTCCGTTCGGTGGCATATCAATCCTTTCGATATAGTTGAGGATTCTGTCACGGTCGATGCTGGTAAAGTTCCGAAGGTCTGCAATAGCAGCCCTGATGCTTGCAAGCTTCTCCGTAACATAGGAGTCATCAAGTTTGTTGTTTTCCTTATCGTTTATGGTCTCTGTCAGTCTGTCCGTCTCTTCCGTAATATTGTTAATCTTGGCTTTGATACGGTTCTTGGCTGCTTCCGTGAGTCCACCTTCGGAAAGCTGGTCAATGAGGTTATCAAGCTGTTTCTCTCTTGATGCTCTCTGCTTCTTCAGTCTGTCAATTTCATCCCCGCTGTTCTGTGATGCTTCCACGATCTCCGTTAAAACCTTCTCCAAAGATATACAAACCTCTTCCTGCTGGTCGATGGTCTGCTTCAACGCCTTTTTGGTGATCTCTTCGAGGTCATGTTCATAAATCTGACGGATAGGATTCGGACAGTCAGAATGGCTTTTAATGCGGTACACCGGAACCGTCTTCTTTCTGTCGGCATATCCAAATTGGTATGGCTTGCCACAGACAGGGCAAAAAATTTTGCCGGCATAAAGGTGCAAGCCCTGAAAACGTGCCTGAACAGCCTTTTTGTCGGGTTTCTCATATACTGTTATTCTTGAATGGTGAATCCTCTGCGCCATTTCAAAGAGGTCTGTATCTACAATCTGAAGATCCGGACGTTCACAGAGTACCCATTGTTCCTTCGGAAGTTTGATGCGCTTTGACTTGGTACGACCGGTACCGAGCTTAGTAGTACGCTTGTTGATGTAAAACTTACCGATGTATCGTTCATCCTCGATGATGTTGGATACTGTACGACCGCAGATGTTGATACCTTCAGCCTTCAATGCCTTCTGAATGGAAGAGGGAGTTCCGTTTCGGTATACATAGTCCTCGAAAATCCTGCGGACAACTTCGGCTTGATCCTCATTGATGGTGATAGTCTTATCTTCACGGTGCCAGTCATAGCCATAGGAACAGTCTTTTGCACTGAGTTCTTTCTTCTCACAGCGGAGTTCCTGTGTTTTTCTGCCGTTGATACTCTGCTGTTTAACGAACTGGGCATCCATAGCGTATTTAATACTGTGAAGAAGACCGGAGTTCATATCCTCGAAGTCATGGATCTGTCCGTCTTCCAAGGTAAGAACCGTTGCATCGTGTTCAATCAGCAGACTGTTCAGCATGAGAGAGTTCAGTTCATCACGGTTAAGACGGGAAAGTGCCTTGGTAATGATGAGATCGAACCCGTCTTCCGATAATTGCTGAAGCATTTCGTTGTATTGAGGTCTGGTAAAGTCGTTTTTACCGGAGATACCATCATCAATATAGGTAGCAATCAGTTTTACATTGGGATGATCCGCAAGATATCCTTCTGCAAGGGCTACCTGATTGGAGCAGGATTCTTTCTGCCCTTCGTTATCAGTCGATACTCTGGCATAAATGACGGCACGGACCATATCTGTGCATCCTATCTGTAGTTTTTGTTTTAATTCTTCTGCGTAACTCATAAGTTTCTCCTGTATTTCAAAAATCCTTCTTGTAGCGAATATATGTCTAATTGGAGCTGTTCCCGGATCTTACAAAAGTTCGCCGTTCTCCAGTGAACATCATTCAGATTATGGACAAGGAGCAGGTCGTATTTGTCTCTGTTGGCGATTGGTGCTAGAATATAAATAGTACAAGTTAAAGTGAGTTATTCCAAGGAATAAGACTATAATAGAGATAGTCCCAGGAGGAACTCACAATGGCTAGTAAACAACCTCAACAC